>NZ_NBYR01000037.1:0-16153 GCF_002119345.1 Halomonas sp. CSM-2
CGGGCGATAGCGCGAATCGAGTGGTGAGCCTGCATCAGCATGATGGCAGCTCGATCTTCAGCAGAAAGATGGCGATAACAGTGAGTCATGGCAATACCCTACCTGATAGGTTAGGTGTTGCACTTGGTCATTGAGACCGCCCACCTTTAGCACCTTCACCTCCCAACCAGGGTATCGCAAACATACGAACGTAAAACAGTGCACCAAAAAACGCGGCAAAAAACATCACTTCTGAAAAAATAAACCAGCCCATTCCCCAGCGGAAAGAGCGATCCATCTGGCTATCATATAGGCCCAGGTGGGACTCATTGATCACATCACGAAACCAGAATGCCATGACCGCGATAACGGAGATAACACCTATCGCAATAAGTAAGCTTGTACTGCCGTAAACAAGCTGCGAGCCCAAACCCACCATCATAAAACCGGTAGCCAAAGATCCCAGGATCGGCCAATAGCTTTTTGCAGGGACATAATAACTTCCGCCACTCATTTTAAATCTCCCCGTTTTTATTATTCACATATTGCGCCACTGCTGGGCGGTCATCACTTTCGTCGAGAGGGTATAGCGTATATACCAATGTAACGGTCGCTATATCCTCTGGCAGCGTGTTATCCAGTTGAAAAACAAGCGGGATGGTAAGATTCTCGTTGGCATCAAGCCGCTGTTCCTGAAAACAAAAGCAGCTCACCTTCCGCACATGGGCGCTAGCAACAGATGGGCTAACGCTGGGAACTGCCCGGCCCCAACTGGTCGACTGGCTACGGTTGGAGAACGTAAAGTCAACCTCCGTCATTTGACCGGGATGTACCTGGACTTGGCGGGTTTCCACACCAAGTTGCCACGGAAGCCCGGCGCTTGTCCGGGTAATGAACTGAACCGTCACATAGCGATCGCGGTCAACATCATTACCCAAGACCTGTTGCGCGGAGGTGCTCACCTTTCCATTAATACCTGTTACTTCACAAAAAACGTCGTAAAGAGGCACTAATGCAAACGCAAATGCAAACATACCAATCAAGGCGAAAATCGTCTTGGTGACTGTTTTCTTTACGCCTTCCGCTTGGTGTGAACGCATATTTCACTCCAGGTGATTGAGTATGGATGACCTATTTTTCTATTTGTCGAAATACTGGGGGTGTCTCGAATGTATGTAGGGGAGCAGGACTGGGCACCGTCCACTCTAAATCTACGGCACCTTCCCAAGCCTTAGCGGGGGCTGGTTTACCGCCTTTCACACATAAAATAATCACCAGAACGAAAAGCAATTGCGACGTACCAAAAAAGAAGGCACCTATGCTGGAGACTAGATTAAAATCGGCAAACTGAAGTGCATAATCAGGTATTCGTCTTGGCATACCGGCTAAACCAGCAAAATGCATCGGGAAGAATGTTAAGTTGACCCCAATAACGGAAAACCAGAAATGCCATTTTGCTAGCGTTTCGTTTGGATAATGCCCTGTCCACTTGGGCAACCAGTAATAAACACCCGCCATGATGGCAAAAATGGCGCCTGGCACCAGCACATAATGAAAATGGGCGACGACAAAGTAAGTGTCATGATATTGAAAATCCGCTGGCGCAATAGCAAGCATCAGGCCTGAAAAGCCACCGATGGTAAACAGCACCACAAAGGCAAGCGCAAACAGCATGGGAGACTCAAAGCTAATCGAACCGCGAAAAAGCGTCGTTACCCAATTGAAGACTTTAACGCCCGTGGGTACGGCAATCAGCATCGTCGAATACATAAAAAATAATTCAGCGACTAATGGCAGGCCCACCACAAACATATGATGCGCCCATACCAGGAAAGACAATAGAGCAATAGCCGCCGTGGCATAAACCATCGAGGCATAGCCAAATAGAGGTTTTCGAGCAAAAGTCGGGATAATTGCAGATACGATTCCGAAAGCTGGCAAGATCATGATGTAAACTTCAGGATGACCAAAAAACCAAAAAAGGTGCTGAAAAAGCACGGGGTCCCCACCGCCCCCTGCATCAAAGAAGCTGGTGCCAAAGTTAATATCCATGAGCATCATTGTAATGACGCCAGCCAGAACCGGCATGACGGCAATCAGCAAAAAAGCGGTGATTAACCAAGTCCATACAAACAGCGGCATATCCATCAACCGCATGCCCGGAGCGCGCATATTTAAAATGGTAGCGATAATATTGATCGCCCCCAAAATGGAGCTAATACCTGCAATATGCAGTGCAAGAATAAAGAAGGTCGTCGATGCTGGCGCATAGGTAGTCGATAGTGGTGCATAGAACGTCCAGCCAAAGTTAGGCCCACCACCCGGCATCAGCAACGTGGAAAGCAACAGCGTGAACGCGACAGGCAGCAACCAGAAGCTAAAGTTGTTCAAGCGCGGCAGCGCCATATCGGGCGCGCCAATCTGTAACGGTATCATCCAGTTGGCAAGCCCAGTAAAAGCCGGCATGACAGCTGCAAACACCATTATCAGGCCGTGCATGGTGGTCATCTGGTTAAAGAACTCTGGTTGGACCAACTGTAATCCGGGTTGAAATAACTCTGCACGCACAACAAGCGCAAAGATGCCTCCAACAAAAAACATGGATAAGGAAAAAATCAAATAAAGCGTGCCTATTTCTTTATGGTTGGTCGTCAAGACCCAACGACGCCATCCAGTCGGATGCGCCGGATGATCGGCAACACCACCCGCTGTCGCAACCGCATCGCTGTGCTGTAGCGTAGACTGCAAAGGTATTCTGGGTGCCATATCTGTCTCCAAATTTATTCTTTTCGCTGTAACCTGCAGTACCTATCGATCATTCTGTTTGTTCTGCAACGCGCGCGGGCTGTACCTGCTTTTGGGTATCGTTGCCCCAGGCGTTTTGCGTATAGGTAACGACCGCGGCAATCTCGACCGGATTAAGCGTATTTCGGAACGCAGGCATTGCGGCACCCGAAACGCCATTGATGACTTTGTCCAAGTGCCAGTCGAGATCATCAATCAGTTGCTGATTTCCCGCGAGCGCTGGAAATGCGGGGGGAGAACCCTGTCCATCTGGTTGGTGACATGATGCACAAATGGATTCATAGACAGCCTCTCCTCTGTCCATTAATTCTTCCATTGCCCATTCACGCCCAACCCCCTGCGCTTCTTGCTCAGCCGCTTTTTTGCGTTCTGTCAGCCAGTCATCAAAGGCCTCTTCTTCCATGGCCTGAACCACTACCGGCATGAAGCCGTGGTCAATGCCGCAAAGCTCAGCACACTGCCCACGATAAATTCCAGGCTCGTTAATCCTGACCCAGTTTTCGTTAATAAACCCAGGAATCGTATCTTGCTTGACGGCGAGATCAGGCACCCACCAGGAATGTATAACGTCATCTGACGTCATTAAAAAACGGATTTTACGGTTGATAGGCAGGACTAGTGGCTCATCAACCTCCAGGAGATAGTTCTCTCCTCGAACTTCCTCGCCACTTACCTGGCTGCGGGGCGTACTGAGGTTGGAGGTGAACGCGACATCTTCCCCCAGATATTCATAGCGCCAGCGCCATTGCTGGCCCGTTACCATAACGTCCAGTTCAGCATCTGAAGCATCGTACATATTCTTTAACGTGGCCGTCGCCGGTACGGCCATGCCGACAAGAATCAGTACAGGAATTACCGTCCAGAGAATCTCTACCTTGGTGTTCTCATGAAAGTGAGCGGCTTTGGCGCCTTGTGAATGACGATAGCGAAAAAGCGAGAAGAACATAGCGCCAAAAACCACCACACCAATGGCGACACATATCCAGAAAATGGTCATGTGTAGACCAAAGATATCGCGGCTTACATTGGTCACCCCGAGCGGCATGTTCCACGATTGAGCAAAGCAGACACTGCTACTCATCACGCCTGCACTGAACACTGATGGTCGCCACCATAAGCGCATTGAAGCCCCCTTGTTTTTTTTGTTGTGGCTGAAACCAGCAACCTGCATGGATGTAGGCAACAGACGAATGCCGATATAACGTTGTCAACTGCAGTATAGAAAACACCCGCCAATGTTCACGTGATTTGTAAAAAATAAAGCTGGTCTGCTTATCCCGCAACGACAGTAGCAAGAGCCCAAAGCGCCACGACAAACGCTAACGTAATGATAATAAATGTAATAATAAACGCAGCTGGATGTTTAGAACTGAAGTCTTCACGCCGTTGACGGTCATTTTGAACACCGATGAGTGCTGCGAGCACCGATTTGATTACCGACCACATACTCACCTCGTTGCCGCTTGCCGCGATGTGGCTATCGACGGCTTTCTGTTCTGCTGTAATACGCTATTTTAAACGATAGCTCACACGCGACATGTTACCCTGGTAGTCATTCAACGCTCTTGGAACATTGTTTATTTGCTAATTTACGATTCCGCTATCGACTTCTATAGTTGATTGATAATATTGATCTTAACGTGCCCTGCGGAGATAACTGATGCGCATGAAAATGTTGAAAATAATCACCCTGGCCATGGCATCATGCCTGCTGGTCACGTTGTTGTCCGGCTGTACCACTTACACTTGGGAAGACGGGTCCAAGGAGACAGTATTTGGCGTACCAGCTGAGGATGAGAGGCTCACGGAAGAGGAACGTCGCGCTCAAGGAGTGCGCTACCGCAAGCCTGGTGAGATCCCTGAATAAAAGCGGTCATCAATGCGCTATTAAACGCAACGTCAAACGGCCCTAAAACCCGTTATACATGATATGGGTGTTTCGTTTATCTGCGCTTATGCGTTTTTGCGGTAGCTGGTGCGGCAAGAGGATCTTCGGGCCAGGGATGCTTTGGATAGCGCCCTCGCATTTCTTTTCGTACATCAGGGTAGCCGTTCACCCAGAAGCTGTGCAGATCCTGAGTAACCTGAAGGGGTCGCCCCGCCGGTGATAGCAGATGAACCATGACGGCGACGCGACCATCGACAACCCTTGGTGTCTCCTGCCAGCCAAACGCCTCTTGAAGCTTGATCGCGAGCACCGGTGGCCTACTTTCCAGACACGGGGTGTAGTCAAGCGATATATCGCGACCGCTTGGCACGGTTAACGAAGTGGGCGCCAAGCGCTCAAGCTGAGTCTGCTGATCCCAACTCAGTGACGCCAGCAAGTATGTCTCGAAAGGCATTTTTTCCACCTGGCTCATGCGGGTCGCCCCGATCATGTAGGGAGCGAGCCAGACTTCAAGTGTTTTTATCAATGAACTGTCCGACCAATCTGGCCAGTGACGCTCAAAAGACTCGTGCAGCATCGCCATACGTCCCTGTAGCTGCTGAACACATGAATTAAAGATCATTTCAGGACGCTGCTCCAAAGCGCTCAACAGCGCCGCTGTGACGTCTTCCTCGGGCAACTTGCCGAGCGGAGAAGCGGCTAACACCAGCTCACCATGACACTGCACCCTTTCTCCAATCAGTCTGCCTTGGGCGTCCGACCAGCTGACGCGATTGACCCACTGCCGGGTGGCCGGATAAAGACTGTTAAGGGTATCTAGCGGAAGCGACTCCGCCACGTATATGGTCGCCTCGCTGGCCGCCCCTTCAACGTTGACAGCAACCAGGTAAGGCTCACTGGCAAGCGGATGGCTGTTCGGTAAGGTCGCCGTTTTACCATTGGCGAGTTTGAATCGACCTGGGCTGATGCACTGACCAATACGCTCTGGATACGCCAGCGCCACAAGTGCACCTAACAATGCGTCGTCAACCTTGCCTGGGAAATCGACGTGTGCACTCCGTGCCAGCCACTTGGCCTCACGCTGCCACTGAGGGTACCGTGCAGGTTGAGAAAAACGCAGATCCAGCGCATTGCGAAGCGAGCCGTTGATACGCTCCCTGCTTTCAAGGAGCGCGGCTAGCCCACAGGCCAACGCCGTCGCGTTGATGTCGGCTGATTTCACCAACATTGCGGCAAGCCTTGGGGCCACCGGCCAACGTGCACACTGTTCACCCACCGAGGTCAACATGCCGGTTCGATCAATGATGCCAAGCTTTTTCAGCAGTGCTTTGCCACTCTGCCAGGCGCCGCTAGGCGGGGGGGTCACCCACGTCAGATCGTCGGGAGACTGTACGCCCCAGGACGCCAGTTCAAGCACCAGTTTCGAGAGATCAGCTTGTTGTATTTCAGGTTCACCAAAGGGGACGAGCGGTTGTTCTTTAGACCATAAGCGGAAACATAGCCCTGGACATTGTCGACCCGCGCGACCGCGCCGCTGATCGGCGCTGGCGCTATTAACCCACCGGGTGGTCAGTTGCGTGAGTCCCAAACGAGGCTGGAACAGCGGAACACGCTCTAAACCAGCGTCGATCACCACATTAACGCCATCCACTGTCACGCTCGACTCCGCGATAGCCGTCGATACGATGACCCGAGGACGTGAAGCATTTTGCTGGAGGGCAGCCTGCTGCGCTTCTACTGACATGCGACCATGCAACGTGCGCACTTCGATATCAAGCCAACTCTCTGACAGCTTCTTCACCAGCCGGTTTATCTCGGCTACGCCCGGCAGAATAACCAGAATATCGCGCGTATCCGATCGCTTGAGGGCGTCACCAACTGCCTCGCAGACGCGTGTCTCCAAAGCTGTATCACGCTGCACCGGCCGATAGATCGTTTCAACCGGGTACTGGCGCCCCGTACTTTCAATCACCGGCGTCTGTTGCCCAAGCACTTTCCGTAAAGCCGCCACATCGATAGTGGCGGACATCACAATGAGGCGTAAATCGTCGCGAATGCTTTGCTGTACATCTAACGCCAGAGCCAACCCCAGGTCTGCGTCAATGCTGCGTTCATGGAACTCATCAAAGATGATGCCGCCAACTCCCTCAAGCAGCGGATCATCCTGCAGCATACGGGTCAGCACCCCTTGGGTGACGACTTCCAGGCGGGTATATCGGCTTACCTGACTATCGCCCCGCATTCGATAGCCCACCGTATGACCTATAGGCTCATCAAGCTGCTGAGCCATGAAATTTGCCGCTAGCCGAGCTGCCACTCGTCGTGGTTCCAGCAGTAATAGCGTTTTGCCTTGCGCCCAATGGCTATTCAAAAGCGTCATGGGCACTCGCGTCGTCTTGCCCGCCCCAGGCTGGGCCACCAAAATAAGTCGATTATGGTCGTTCAGGGCTTCTTGCAGGGAGGTTAAATGCGGCTCAATAGGTAGCGTGGTCATAACCAATCACCGCGGCGTTGCGGGCGATGCATCGGGACGCGGCACACCACAGCCTTTCAGGATCACCTGCTCAAGGAATTGGCAAATCGACTCCAGGTCTGCTTCATCAAGTGCCTCTTTACCTAGAATACCGGTGACCTGGGCACTATATTCAGCGTAATGCTGAGTAGCGGACCAAATGAGAAAAATCAGCAAATGCGGGTCCAGATCGTCCATCTTGCCTTGATTCGACCACTGACGAATAACGGCCGCCCGGGAAGCGACCCAATCACGGAGTTCACCGGACAGGTATTTATTCAGAAAAGGAGCACCCGCTAAAATTTCAGCGGCAAACAGCTTTGAGCCTTCGGGATAACGCTGACCAAGCACTATCTTGGTGCGAATAAATTCGCTGAGAACGCGTCCTGGGTCGCTTTCCGGTGTGATGTCCTCAAGCACTGCATTCCACCGGCTCATCATGCGATTGAGCAACCGCACATAGAGCGCCTGCTTGCTGCCCATGTAATACAGGATATTCGCTTTGGGCAGACCGGCTTTATCGGCAATCGCCTGGAGGCTTGCTCCCCGGTAGCCATACTGCGAAAACACCTGTTCAGCCGCGCGCAAAATGCAGCGTTCGATGTGATCCCTACCGACGTTATCCTGGTCTGCTGTTTCAGCCGTCATTCACTGAGTTCCTTTATCAGGTGCTGGGTAGATGAGTGGGGGCAGATAACGGCGCTTCACATTACATGCTCCAAAACCCCGCGTAATACGGTTATTTGCACCTTACCGGTGCAACACTCGAAGCCTTGCATAACCGCCGATTTTGTCTCAAGCTCAAATGATATTGACCGATCGGTCAAAACAATGAAGATGGAGTTTGGTATGGCGACGATTGAGTTTTTGCTCAATGGCATCCCCAAGCAATGCGATGTGCCACCGGACACAAGCATTTTAACGCTATTACGCGACCATTTGGGGATGACGGGCACCAAAGAAGGTTGCGCCTCCGGCGATTGTGGCGCCTGTACGGTTGCCATTCGCAACCCGAGTGATGCTCAAGCGTGCTTTCAAAGCATCAATGCCTGCATCACGCCAGCACATCAGCTTAGCAGTCGCCACTTGGTCACTATCGAAGGCTTGGCGCAAGGCAGTCAGTTGCACCCTGCGCAACAGGCCATGGTTGAATGTCACGGCAGTCAGTGCGGTTTTTGTACGCCGGGTATCGTCATGTCGCTGTTTACGCTGCATACCAATCAGGAGCACCGCCCGGCCCCTTTGACCCCTGAACGCCTTGAAGCCGTGCTAGGTGGCAATTTATGCCGCTGCACCGGCTATCGCCCTATCCGCGATGCGGCCTTGAGCATGCAATCATTTTCCTGGCAGGCCCCCCAATGGTTTGACGCCTCACCGCCAGTTGCATCAGCGCCCGATTCTGAGCGTGTAGAAGACAACGCATCGCTGTTTGCCCAGCCAACCACCCTGGTTGAACTCACCAGAGTGCGCCGTTGTTACCCCAATGCGCGCCTCGTCGCCGGTGCAACGGATTTATGGCTGGAAAACACTCAGCGCCTTGTCGAACTGGACCAACTGATTGATGTTTCCCGGGTTAACGAGCTCCGCCGGATTGAGGAAGCCACTTTTCAGGAACAATCAGGCTGGTGGGTAGGCGCTGGCGTCACCTATACCCAGCTTGAGCCGCTGTTGGACACCCACTTCCCGGCCTTTGCCCATTTGCTACACCGTCTCGGCTCCCAACAAATACGCAATACAGGCACCATCGGCGGCAATATCGCCAATGCGTCTCCCATTGGCGATACCCCCCCCGTTTTGCTGGCACTCGATGCCTGGGTAGAACTGGCAAACGCTGACGGCTCTCGGCAAATTCCTTTGAGTACTTTTTTTATCGACTATAAAAAAACCGCGCTGGCAACAGATGAAATTGTCAGCCGGGTATTTGTTCCCAAACTGGCTGATAACAGCATGCTGCGTGTCTGGAAGCTCTCCAAGCGGCGGGAGGATGATATATCAGCGGTGTTGGGCGCTTTCTGCTACCGCCTGGAGGCAGGTGTCATGCACGACGTGCGCATCGCGTTCGGCGGCATGGCCGCAACCCCTAAACGAGCCCTTGCGACCGAGAAAGCACTGGAAGGCCAGCCACTGTCGAAAGCCAGCTTCCAAGCCGCACAGCAGGCGCTTGACAACGAATTTCATCCCATGAGCGATGTGCGGGGTAGCCAGCTTTATCGCCAACAAGCCGCTCGCAACCTGCTAGAGCGCCTGTACCTGACGCTTTGCGCGCCCAATCAGGAGGTGATGCTCCATGCGTACGCTCACTAAACTCGATGTCGACAGCCACCGTGCACGCCGTGAATTGCATGACCATATTCAAGGCTCCGGCCCACTTGCTCGCCATACGGTCGATAACCAGAGTCAACGCCAGGCGGGCAGTGCAAGCTTTCACGAAAGCGCTAATAAACACGTCACGGGTAAGGCAGCTTATATTGACGATATCAAAACGCCGGCTGATGCCCTGCACGTTGCACTTGGCTTGTCGCCTGTCGCCCATGGCACATTAACCAAGCTCAACCTTGAGGGGGTCAGGCAGGCACCTGGGGTTATCGATGTTATAACGTTTGATGACGTACCGGGGCACACTGACATTGGCCCGGTATTCCCGGGTGATCCTATCTTTGTGGACCGGGAAATCAGCTATGCAGGCCAATGCCTCTTTGCCGTGGCTGCAACAACCTTACTGGCCGCGCGCCGGGCCGTGAAACTTGCCAAGCTGGATATCGACGAACAACCCGCCAGCCTTGATCCTGTCGCGGCGACCGAGCGTGAAGAGTTCGTTCGCCCCACCCACGTTCAAGAGCGTGGTGATTGGCAGGCAACCCTGGAACAAGCATCGCAGCACATCGAAGGCGAGCTTTTTATTGGCGGCCAGGAGCATTTTTACCTGGAAGGACAGGCATGCATTGTATTGCCCAGCGAAGATGAAGGCGTCATCGTCCATACCTCCAACCAGCACCCAAGCGAAACCCAAAAGCTCGTTGCCGAAGTGCTCGGCATTCCTTTTCACGCGGTAACCGTTGAAGTTCGCCGCATGGGCGGTGGCTTTGGCGGCAAAGAAACCCAGGCCTCTCCCTGGGCCTGTATGGCAGCGCTTTTTGCGCGCCGAACGGGCAAGGCCATTCGCCTACGGTTGCCACGCAGCGAGGATACCCGCGCCACGGGTAAGCGGCATCCTTTCCATAACCGCTATCAGTTGGCGATCGATCATCAGGGAGTCATCGAAGGCGGCGAGATCACCGTGATCGGCGACTGCGGCTACTCGCCCGACCTTTCAGACGCCATCGTCGATCGTGCCATGTTTCATGCCGATAACGCTTACTCGTTGGGCAATGCGCGCGTGACAGGGCATCGCGCCAAGACCCATACGGCCTCAAACACTGCTTTTCGAGGCTTTGGAGGGCCTCAAGGAATGATGATCATTGAGGCCGCCATGGATGACATCGCCCGCCGGATCGGCGAGGATCCACTGACCATCCGGAAGCGCAATTTCTATCGCCAGGGTCGCGACATTACCCACTATGGCCAGCAGGTCGATCAGATCCAATTGCTTCACACCCTGGTGGACACGCTGGAACACAGCAGTGACTATTGGTCGCGTCGTAAGGCCATTACATCGTTCAATGCGGCAAGCCCGATTATCAAAAAGGGCCTCGCTCTTACCCCAGTCAAATTTGGCATCTCATTTACTGCTCAGCACCTGAATCAGGCTGGCGCGCTGCTTCATGTGTATACCGATGGCAGTATCATGATCAACCACGGCGGCACGGAAATGGGTCAGGGCCTACATACCAAAATCTGTCAGGTAGTCGCTCGAGAACTGGGGCTGGATCTGGACAGCGTCCGCATCAGTGCAACCCGCACAGACAAGGTACCCAATACATCGCCCACCGCCGCCTCCAGCGGTGCCGACCTGAACGGCATGGCGGCGCGGGACGCCGCCAGCAAGCTGAGGGAGCGACTGTTCGATTTTGCCGCCGAGCACTATTCAGAAGGCCTGGATCGTGAAGGCATGCGCCTGGAGGACGGTATGCTGATTGCCGGCATTGGCGAAAGTGAGCGCCGCATCGCTTGGGGTGAGCTCGTCCAGACCGCCTACCTAAACCGTATTTCACTGTCGGAAAAAGGCTTTTATGCAACGCCGCTGATTTACTACAACCGCGCCGACGGCCAGGGTCGCCCTTTCTATTACTATGCCTTCGGCGCAGCAGTAGGCGAAGTCAGCGTAGATACACTGACGGGTGAATATCAGGTGGAGCGCGTGGATATACTCCACGATGTGGGCGATTCACTTAATCCTGCCATTGACATGGGCCAGGTGGAAGGCGGCTTTATACAGGGCATGGGGTGGCTTACCAGCGAAGAGCTCAAATGGAATGATAAAGGCATGCTGATCACCGACGGGCCGGCAACTTATAAGATCCCCACGTTCGGCGACCTGCCACCGATTTTCAATGTCGAACTTCTGGAAGGCCACCCCAACTCCATGGCGAGCCTTTATCGCTCCAAAGCCGTTGGCGAGCCGCCCTTCATGCTGGGGATTTGCGTGTGGTCGGCATTACGAGATGCCCTTTCAAGCCTGACGGGCTATCAGGTATCCCCCCATCTTGATACCCCGGCAACACCTGAACGGGTCATGTTGGCAGCAAATGCCATCAGGCAGAAAGCACTATGACCTTACCCACTCCAGAAAGCTGGCATGCGGCGCTGCATCGCTTACAGCGCGACGGCATCCCCCATGCACTAGCAACTCAGGTGACAAGCGCTGGCTCGACACCCCGCGAGCCTGGTGCGCGAATGGTGATTACTGAAGAGGCTATCTTCGATACGCTAGGTGGCGGTACTTTCGAGTGGCAGACGATCAGCGCCGCGCGGGATTATTTATACCATCAGCGTTATGGCCTTCACCTTGAAGCCTTCTCGCTGGGGGGCCGCAGCGGCCAGTGCTGCGGCGGCTTCGTCAACATTCTGCTGGAAGTCTTTCCAGGTTCAGAAGCCCATGTCGCTATCTTTGGTGCGGGCCATGTCGGTCGCGAAATCGTTAACTTAAGCGCACCGTTGCCTTGGCAACTGCACTGGTACGATAGCCGAAGCGATATATTTAGTGAGCAGACGTCACACCAATCACGCCTTAGCTGTCATACACTTGGCGATGTCCATCGGACGGTCGCAGAATTACCGCCGCGAACGCATGCACTCGTACTAACCCATAGCCACGATCAGGATTACGCCCTCATTACAGCCCTCATTGAACGAGATGATGTGGCATCCATCGGGCTAATTGGCAGCGACAGTAAATGGTCAAGCTTTCAGGGACGTCTCCAGCGAGAAGGCCATGACGCCGGGAAAATAGAGCGTGTGCGAAGCCCCATCGGACGCATCCACGCCACCAAACTCAATAATAAGACCCCCTATGCCATTGCGATGACGGTGGTCACCGAATTGCTGTGGCTAACCGACAAACCCACCTCACCAGAAACACGTGGCCTTGAGCCTAACGCTGTACGTGCTTTAGTTGGCGATACGAAAACGACCCAGAGTTAATATGAATTCCACTACCGATACGTTGATTCGTGCCGAATTGATTAGTTTTGCCCGCGACCCTGGCATTGGCGATACGCCCGAGCCGGGCAGTTTAGAGCATTACGGCGACGGATTGCTCTGGTTGAAAGGTCAGCATATTCATGCCGTCGGCCATTTCAATGAATTATTGCCGTCACTACCAGAAAACAGTGATGTATTGGACTATCGCGATAAGCTGATCATGCCGGGGTTTATCGATACCCATGTTCACTATGTCCAGTTGGATATAATGGCGTCTTATGGTCGGCAACTGCTGGATTGGCTCAATGACTATACCTTCCCTGAGGAATGTCGCTTTGCCAATCATGAGCACGCAGAGGCATTATCAAATGCCTTTCTGGATGAAATGCTGCGTGCAGGCACCACGACGTCGCAGGTATTTGGCTCAAGCCATCAAGGGTCCGTGGATGCTTTCTTTACTGCCTGTCAAAAACGTCGACTACGCATGCTGGCCGGCAAGGTATTGATGGATCGTAACGCGCCAGAGGCGCTTATGGACGGCACGACGGGTATTGCCGCCAGCGAGCGACTGATTGAAGACTGGCACGGCAAGCAGCGGTTGGGGTATAGCGTTACCCCACGCTTTGCGCCAACATCGACCAAAACGCAAATGGATGCGGCAGGCGCCCTTCTACGTAACGACCCGAGCCTCTGGTTACAGACTCATCTAGCGGAAAACAGCGGGGAGCTGGACTGGGTGGCAGAGCTTTTTCCCGGCAGCCGTGACTACCTGTCGGTGTATGAAGAAGCGGGGCTTGTCGGCCCTCGCAGCACCTTTGCACACGGTATTCATCTTGATAACGGTATGCGTAAGCGGTTGGCGGAACGCGGTGCAAATATTGCTTTTTGCCCTAGCTCTAACCTCTTCCTTGGCAGCGGACTATTTGACCGGGAGGCCGCTAGTGAAACCGGCATGGCATTTACCTACGCCAGCGATATCGGTGCAGGCACTGACCTTTCCGGATTTGACACACTCAAAAGCGCCTATCAAGTTGGTCAGCTACGCGGACAGCCCCTTACCGCCTGGCAGGGGTTTTATGGTTTGACCAAAGGAAATGCAAAGGCACTCTCGCTGGATAGCCATATCGGCCAATTGGCGCCCACGCTTGAGGCTGACTTTGTAGTGATCGACACCCAGGCAACGTCGCTGCTTAAGCGTCGCATCAATCACTGTAAAACGCTGGGAGAACGCTTGTTCGCTTTGATGATGCTGGCCGACGACCGAGCCATCTATGAAACCTGGGCGGGTGGTATTTGTCAGCATCACAGGGATAATTAATCACCATTTTTAAAAAGCCGCCGTCTTAACGACGGCTTTTCTTCCACGCACACAAAAACCCCCGAGCACGATGTGCTCGGGGGTTTCTGCGGTATAGGTGCCTGACGATGACCAGGGCGGCTCTCCGCTACTTTACTCGTCTCATCCTGAGACTCGCCCTTCGGGCCCGCTAAAGCGGTTCCCGTTTGTTCCCGACAAACGGGTCCATGGGGAGCCCCCTAAAAACAAAGCCCCGACCAAATGGCCGGGGCTTCGTTAAATAAGTGCCTGACGATGACCTACTCTCGCATGGGGAGACCCCACACTACCATCGGCGCGAAGCGGTTTCACTGCTGAGTTCGGCAAGGGATCAGGTGGTTCACGCTTGCTATGGTCGTCAGGCGTAACTTTAAATGCATATCATGCTGTGTTTTGTGTGCGTCTCTTACCAAGCCCTGTGTCATCACCACTTGGCTCAGTACGCGTATCCGGTTCTCTGAGTGCTTCAACACTCATCGTTATCATCACGACCAGACCCCTTGGGTGTTATAGGGTCAAGCCTCACGGGCCATTAGTACACGTTAGCTCAACGCCTTGCAGCGCGTCCACACCGTGCCTATCAACCAGCTGGTCTCGCTGGGCCCTTCAGGAGGCTCTAGGCCTCAGGGATGTCTCATCTTGAAGGGGGCTTCCCGCTTAGATGCTTTCAGCGGTTATCCCGTCCGCACATAGCTACCCGGCAATGCCACTGGCGTGACAACCGGAACACCAGAGGTGCGTCCACTCCGGTCCTCTCGTACTAGGAGCAGCCCTTCTCAAACATCCAACGCCCACGGCAGATAGGGACCGAACTGTCTCACGACGTTCTAAACCCAGCTCGCGTACCACTTTAAATGGCGAACAGCCATACCCTTGGGACTGACTTCAGCCCCAGGATGTGATGAGCCGACATCGAGGTGCCAAACACCGCCGTCGATGTGAACTCTTGGGCGGTATCAGCCTGTTATCCCCGGAGTACCTTTTATCCGTTGAGCGATGGCCCTTCCATACAGAACCACCGGATCACTAGAACCTGCTTTCGCACCTGCTCGACGTGTCTGTCTCGCAGTCAAGCACCCTTATGCTCTTGCACTCATTGCACGATGTCCGACCGTGCTGAGGGTACCTTCGTGCTCCTCCGTTACGCTTTGGGAGGAGACCGCCCCAGTCAAACTACCCACCACACACTGTCCTCGATCCGGATAACGGACCTGAGTGAGAACGCCAATGATGCCAGGCTGGTATTTCAAGGCTGGCTCCACCCGAACTGGCGTCCGGGTTTCTAAGCCTCCCAGCTATCCTACACAGGCAACATCAGCGTCCAGTGTGAAGCTATAGTAAAGGTTCACGGGGTCTTTCCGTCTAGCCGCGGGTACACCGCATCTTCACGGCGATTTCAATTTCACTGAGTCTCGGGTGGAGACAGCGTGGCCATCATTACGCCATTCGTGCAGGTCGGAACTTACCCGACAAGGAATTTCGCTACCTTAGGACCGTTATAGTTACGGCCGCCGTTTACCGGGGCTTCGATCAAGAGCTTCGCCTTACGGCTAACACCATCACTTAACCTTCCGGCACCGGGCAGGCGTCACACCCTATACGTCCGCTTACGCGTTAGCAGAGTGCTGTGTTTTTACTAAACAGTTGCAGCCACCTGGTATCTTCGACCGGTTCTCGCTGAAGCCGCGAGGGCTCTCACAATACGCCGGCGTGCCTTCTCCCGAAGTTACGGCACCATTTTGCCTAGTTCCTTCACCCGAGTTCTCTCAAGCGCCTTGGGATTCTCACCCTGACCACCTGTGTCGGTTTGGGGTACGGTCGCACATGATCTGAAGCTTAGAGGCTTTTCCTGGAAGCGTGGCATCGATGACTTCAACACCGTGGTGTCTTCGTCTCGTCTCTCGGCCTTGAGCGCCCGGATTTACCTGAGCCCTCAGCCTACCGACTTTCACCAGGACTACCAACGCCTGGCTCACCTAGCCTTCTTCGTCCCCCCATCGCAATCATGTCCGGTACGGGAATATTGACCCGTTTCCCATCGACTACGCCTTTC
>NZ_NBYR01000014.1:0-138691 GCF_002119345.1 Halomonas sp. CSM-2
GAGCAGGACCTCTTCCTGWWGCTGGCCAGCTTCAGGAAGAGGTCCTGCTCCGGGTACTGGCTGCTCAACATCAGCCGAATCGTGCGCGTGTTGCGGGTGATGACAGCGCCGATCTTCAGCAGCTTCAGGCGGAGGGTGTTGACCTGGGCCTGGGCGAAGGCGGTGCGCTTGAGGTAGACCCGGCGCAGCCGCTCCAGCAGCAGGTAGGCCAACCCCGACAGCAGCAGTCGGTACTGGTTGGGCCACCATTCGTGGCAGCTGGTGCGGTCGGAGAACAGGAACTGCTGCTCCTTGATACGGTTCTCCATCTCGCCCCGAGCACAGTAGCGGTGGTCATAGAGCCACTCGGCGCTGCAGCCGCGCAGGCTGGTGACCACATAGCGGGTGTTGAAGCCACGCCGGCTGGTCTCGGACTTGACGATGACCTTTCGTCGACGCTCCTTCCAGCTCTTGGCAGCGTACTCGATGAAGCCGAAGACACGCTCCTTCTCCCAGGTCTTCTCGAAGCGGATGGCCGACGCGTAGTCGATGTTCAGAGCCAGCTTGGCCAAGCGCTTGTTGCCGGCGAGGCCGATGATGTAATCGACGCCGTGGCGGTCACACCAGTTGAGGATCAGTGGACGGCAGAAGCCGCTGTCGCCTCGGAAGACGATCTTCACCTCAGGCCACGCCTGGCGCAGCCGCCGGACCAACAGGGCGAGGATGGCACCGGCGTGGTGAGCGGCATCCAGCGAGGCCGGACGCAGATAGCTGACCAGCAGCTGGTCGCCACAGAATACGAACAGCGGCAGGAAGATGTAGTGGTTGTAGTAGCCGTTGAAGTGCCGCCCGAGCTGCTGGCCATGCACCCGATCGTCGGTGGCATCGAAGTCGAGGTAGAGCGGTTTCTTGGGTGGCCGCCGGAACGAGCGGATGAACTGCTCGATCATCTCTTCGTGGATGGTGATCGCCCAGTCCCGGTCGGCTTGCTGCTCGAAGCGGCACAAGGTGGACTGACTGGCCAGCACGCCATCGGTATCGACGGCGGTCTGCAGGGCGATATCGTGACGCAGGGCCTGGTGGTCATTGAGATCCTCATAGCCCAGCGCCAGGCCGAACACGCGCTGCCGGACCAGGGTTTCGGTGCGATGCAGGCAGCGCTGAGCGTCGCGCTCGTCGCTGAGCCGGCGAGCGACGGCGCGGGTCAGGCCCATCTCGCGATCGAGCTGCCGCAGCAGCAGGATACCGCCGTCGGAAGTGAGATCACCGCCATCGAAACGGGCGATGACCTGACGGCCTTTGCAGCGTGGAAAGGAAGCGGACGGCGTGGTACATTTTGTCATGGCGGCTGAGGCGGTTGGTTCTTGTGTAGGAGCTTGAATTATAACCGATTTTCAGCCGCCTTTTTCATGTCTTATGCAATATCCAGGATAGCGGTCGGCGGCTTCATTCAGCATCATGCGCAATGGCGTCATGATGTGGTTGATACGACTGGCAGAGAGCTTCTTGCCGCTCCGGGAGTTAACTTTGGCGAGTGATGCCCGGAACTCAAGAATTTCTGCACGGGTGATGCTGCCGACCTCTTTATGCCCTAATGCTGGCAAGATATGGCGATCCAAACAGCCCTGCACCGTGACGATCTGCGACTCACGCCATTCGATTTCTTTCTCCGCAAACCACGTCTCTGCAAACTGCTTCAGCAATGGCGTCGCCTGATACCCCCCGACGGCCGTCAGTGCCCGTTTGCTTAGCGTCTTCGCTCGTGGGCTATCCGGAAAATAGCGCCCGTAATCAAACGAGCCCAGCGTAATCTCCGCTTCGATCTTCTCCAGGATCCGCTCTAACTTCTTACGGTTGGCAGCTGTGTTATCCAGAGAGGTCTGCTCGCGGCAACGTTTTCCCAAATAGCGAAAGTCAAAATACAGCTTGCCGGTTTCTTGGCGTGTAGCAATTTTACCCATGACATACACCCCCACCCGCCATCGGTACACCGATGCTTTCCTCTTGCGAATGCAGCTGCATATCGCGCTCGATCGGCTCCCACAGAAATAGAATCTTGCGGCCGCCAAATGGGCGGATGTAGTGAATACCTTCCAGCAACACGTCGTCTTTTAAGCACTCACGGATGGTGCGCGCATCGTATTTGATACGCTCAGCAAGCTCACCCGTTGTTAAGTAGTGAATAGACATCTTATGTCCTCTTTAGCGGCTTTATGTAGCTTACACGCTACATAATAGACATCGAAAAGATGCTGTCAAGCTACTTTTGTAGCTTTTTCTCAACATAAGATGCGGTAGACCACTGTATTTGATAGGATGCGACCAATATCAAAAGGTCATTTCCCATGATTCGATTTCGTTTAAAAGAGCTACTTGCTGAGAAAGGCTTTCAAGAAAATCGGCGGGTTACGCTTGATGAGGTATCACAGGAAACCGGCATACACCGGACAACACTTTCCAAAATTGCCAATCAACGTGGCTACAACACTGGCACAGAAAGTATTGATCGTTTATGCGCGTATTTCGACTGCAAGGTCGAAGACATTATCGAGTATGTGCCCATCTCAGATACGCCCAAATCAGCTGATTAACTTTATAGCCAAGGAAGCAACATGATCCTCACCCTCAACCAGCTGGAACGGCACCTGTTCAAGGCAGCCGATATCCTGCGTAGGCGCGGACGCCTCTGAGTTCAAGGAATACATATTCGGTATGCTTTTCCTGAAACGCTACTCGGATGTCTTCGAGCAGCGCCAGCAGCTCGCCCAAGCAGGCAAGAGCGAGATCGACATCGCCAACGTCATTGAGATGCCGAGCTGGTACAAGGCGACCTCGTAAGGAGTACGTCAATGGCGAGGGGTTTCTCTACCTTGGGCGCAGCTACCGGCTGAAGCGGGTGCCTAGCGATACTCAGGACACCCCATTGAAGCTCGTCGCCGGGCGCTTCCAACTGCGAGAGGACATCCTGGCCGACGCCCGGGAACATTTCGTCCGCTGGTACAGCGCCCGCGCCAGCGACTGGCTTACCACCAGAGTAAAGGAGCACGCCCGGCGGATGGGCGTCGAGCCCGCCGGCGTGACGGTGCAGGATCTCGGCTACCGCTGGGGTTCCTGCGGCAAGGGCAACCGCGTCTACTTCCACTGGAAGACCATCCTACTGCCCCGACATATCGCCGAGTACGTCGTGGTACACGAACTCGTCCACCTGTACGAACCCCATCACACCCCCGCCTTTTGGCGCCGCCTAGAGCGGGCCATGCCAGACTATGAGCAACGAAAGAGCTGGCTCTCCAGACATGGGATTGAAGTGGAGGGGATATAGGGCTTTCTTAGATGTGACCAAGCCTGTGACTACTAAAAGCCAAAGGTCACCGAGAAAAATGCTTACCACGAGTGTGGTTAAGATATTGTGGTCACGATGTGGTCACAGGATGGTCACACGCAAAATAAAAGGGCTCACGCATTAACGTAAGCCCTTGAAATCGTTGGCGCGCCCGGCAGGATTCGAACCTGCGACCCTCGGCTTCGGAGGCCGATACTCTATCCAACTGAGCTACGGGCGCTTAGGGGGCGTATCCTACCCGCGCGGGCGGGCTGTGTCCAGCCGCGGGAGCGCTTAGCGGCTTAAGTCAATTGACCCTTTTCAGTTCCTTGGTGCATCCTTAACGGGCATCTCTGAACCTCAAGAACCGGGAACACAATAAAATGAAAACATTTGTACGTAGCACGCTGGCACTGGGCATCTCACTGGCGCTGGTAGGTGCCGCTAATGCCTCCGTTGACGATATGGACCCCGTTACCCTGCGCCTGGCGCATGTGGTTAACGAGCAGGATGGCTTCCATATCGCCGCCACCAAGTTTGAAGAGCTTGTTGAAGAACGCACCGACGGCAAGGTGGATATCGAGATCTACCCCAACGCCTCGCTGGGCGATGAGCGTACGCTGCTCGAAGGCATGCAGATCGGCACCGTCGATATGGGCGTGATCACCAACGGGCCTGTGGCCAACTTTGTCGAGGAAATGGCGGTGTTTGAGCTGCCGTTCCTGTTTCCCTCACCGGAAGCCGCCTACGAAGTCCTCGATGGTCCCATCGGTCAGGAGCTGCTGGACAAGCTCTCCGAGGTCAACCTGAAAGGCCTGGCCTACGCCGAGCGTGGTTTCCGCAACCTGACCAACAGCGAACGCCCGGTCAACGCGCCGGAAGATATCGATGGTCTGCGCATTCGCGTGATGGAAAACCCGGTATACACCGATACGTTCCGCGCCCTGGGCGCCAACGCCATTCCCATGGCCTGGACTGAAGCCCTGACGGCCATGCAGCAGGGCACCATCGACGGTCAGGAAAACCCGGTCAACGTGATCCACTCGTTCAACCTGGACGAAACCCAGAACTACATGACCCTGTCCCGGCACACCTACGCGCCGGCGATTTTTGTCATGGGGTCTTCCGTGTGGAATCAACTCCCCGAAGACGCGCAGGTGATTCTGGAAGAAGCCGCTCAGGAAGCGGCCGAGCATGAACGCCAAGTCAACGCCGAGATGGAAGCCGAACAGCTGGCCGAGCTGCGCGAGGCAGGCATGGAAATCAATGACTCGCCGGATATCGAGGCCTTCCAGAAAGCCGTGCAGCCTGTATACGACGAATACGCCGAGCAGTTTGGTGACTATCTACCGCGCATTCGGGAGGCATTGGAATAAGTGACCCAACGCACCCGCGCGCTGATCGCGGGGCTGCGCCGTGTTGAGCACGGGCTGGATGCCATCATCCAGCCCGTGGTGTTTATGGCCATGGCGGCCCTGATTGGCGTTATCACACTACAAATCATTTCCCGCGTACTGTTCACCGCCGTGGAGTGGACCGAAGAAGTCGCCCGTTTTCTGCTGGTGTGGTTGACGTTTCTTGCCGGCACCCTGGCGTTCCAGCGCGGCCGACATATCGCGGTCGCCTTTGCCGTCGATGCCCTGCCCGCTCGGCTTCGCCTGTTAGCGCGGCTGCTGGCCTCATTGGTGGTCGTGGCGTTCTTGATTGCCCTGGCGGTGATTAGCGTGGAATACATGCAGGTACAGAGCTTCCAGAAGTCGGCGGCGCTGCGCGTGTCGATGTCTTATGTCTACGCCGTGGTGCCCTTCTGCGCCGCCGTGATGGCCTGGTACGCCCTGGTCGATGCCGTCGAACTGGTCGTCACTGGCGATACCCACGAGCCAAGGGAGACACCGTCATGACGATGCTCCTGTTCGGGCTGTTTTTTGCCTTGATGCTGCTCAACGTGCCCATCGCCTTTGCGATTGGCGCCAGCACGCTGTTTGCGCTTTATCAGGCGGGCGTGCCGCTGATGGTGGTGCCCCAGCAGATGTTCCAGGGGATTAACTCCTTCGCCCTGGTGGCAATCCCGATGTTTATTCTGGCCGGGGATTTAATGGCCCAGGGTAAGGTCAGCGAAAAGCTGGTGAGCTTTGCCGATTCATTGGTGGGCTTCATGCGCGGCGGGCTGTCGCTCGTTTCGATCATGGCGGGGATGTTCTTTGCCGCCATTTCCGGCTCGGGGGCGGCCACCACCGCCGCCGTCGGTTCAAGCCTGGTGCCGGAACTCAAGCGCAAAGGTTACGACCCCGCCTCCGCCGCCAGCTTGATCGCCGCCAGCGGTACCATTGGCGTGGTGATTCCGCCGTCGGTGCCGATGATCATCTACGCGGTGATCGCCCAACAATCAGTTTCCAAGCTGTTCTTGAACGGCTTTCTGCCGGGCCTGGCGATGGGCCTGGGGCTGATGGCAATCGCCATTACCCAGGCTTATCGGCGGCAGTACCCCAAGGGTACACCGCTGTCTTTGCCTGTTATTCTGCGCACCTTCAAAGACGCCAGTTGGGGACTGATGACGCCGGTGATTATCCTTGGCGGCATCTTCTCGGGCATCTTCACGCCGTCTGAGGCGGCGGTGGTCGCGGTCAACTACGCCATTATGGTGTCGTTGTTTGTGTATCGCGATTTAACGATCCGCAATGTGTACCAACTGCTGATTCGCTCGGCGATGACCACGTCGGTGATCATGCTGGTGATTGCCATGTCGGCGGTGCTCAGTTGGACGCTGTCCAGTTGGCAGGTACCTGGGGCTATTGCCCAGTCGGTGCTGTCGCTGTCCACCGACCCGTACGTGATCATGCTGCTGATCGTCGCGGTCATTCTGCTCACCGGGGTGTTTATCGAAACCGCCAGCGCGTTGATCATTCTGACCCCTGTGCTGCTGCCGCTTGCGCTGCAGTTGGGCATCGACCCGATCCACTTTGGCCTGATTATCGTGGTGGGGCTGTCCATCGGCATGATTACCCCGCCGGTGGCCATCAACCTCTATGTGGCTTCCTCGGTGACGCAACTGCCGCTGGAGCGCATCACCCAGGCTATTGTGCCATATCTACTGGGGTTGATCGGCGTACTGCTATTGGTGGTTTACGTGCCGATGTGGCTTGGCTGGTCGGGCTGAGTTGATAAATGCAGGGGAATCGTTATTCCCCTGCGGCCAGATCACGCACCGGCTGGCCTGTGTCAAAAGCCACGACGTTGTCGAACGCATCGCCAAAATAGAGCTCGTAGCTGTCTTTTTCGACATAGCCCAGGTGCGGCGTTGCCACGACGTTCGCCAGTTCCAGTAACGGGTGCGCCCGCACCGGCTCGTCATCGAACACATCCACGGCGGCCATGCCTGGCCGCCCGTCGTTGAGAGCAGCTTCAAGCGCGCCGTCTTCCACCAGCGGGGCGCGACTGGTGTTCACCAGCAGCGCCGTGGGCTTCATGGCGGCGAGGTTTTCGGCGGTGACGATGCCGCGGGTTTCCGGGTTTAGCCGCAGGTGCAGGCTGAGCACATCGCTGCGCGCGAAGAAGTCCGCCTGGGAATCCGCCACCTCAAGCCCTGCGGCCGCGGCTCGTTCACGGGTCGTCTCCCGCCCCCACACCAGCACCTCCATTTCAAACGCCTGACCGTAACGCCCCACCAGCTGGCCGATCTTGCCGTAGCCAAAAATACCCAGCGTGCGGCCTTTCAAGCCGGTACCCAGCGTCCGCTGCCAACGCCCGGCCTTGAGATTATTCACCTCGTCGGGGATATGCCGCATAGCAGCCAAGATCAACCCCCAGGTCAGCTCGGCGGCGGCATAGGGCGAGCCGGTACCCGCCAGCACGGTCACGCCGTGCTGGCGGCAGGCCGCCATGTCTACATGAGCCGCCCCACCGCCGGTCTGGCTGATCAATTTGAGCTTGGGTAGCCGCGCCAGCAACGACGCGGTTATCGGTGTGCGCTCGCGAATCAGCACCAGCACCTCGGCGTCTTGAAAGCGCGCCACTAACTGGTCTTCATCGGTCACCGTGTCGTTATAGACGGTGACCTGATGACCTGCCAGCTTGGCAAAGGCATCCAGCGTGCGGACACAATCCTGATAATCATCGGGAATCACTACCTTCATGAGCGCGTTTCCTTGGGGGGTTCAGAAGCAAGCGGGGTAGCGCCTTTAGGCGTAGGGGTCGCAAAACGCTGCCACGCGAAGATACCTGCTATAACGGCAATCCCGGCGACATCGGTGATGGCTTGCCCATTGATCAGCATCAGGGCGGCGAACAGCAGCAGTCCACGTTCTAACCAGGAACATGGGCGCGCAAAATAGCCGATGGTCGATGCCGCCAGGGCAATAATACCCAGCACCCCGGATGCCACTGCCATGCCAATTTCCAGCTTCGTGCCTTGGCCCAGAAGCGGCGGGTGGTAAATGAACATGAAGGGAATCAGGAAGCCGCCCAGCGAAATCTTGGTGGCCGTCAGTGCCGTACGGAACCAGTGGGAACCGGCAATCGCGCCACCGATATAAGCCGCCAGCGCGACAGGCGGCGTGACGCCTGACAGAATCGCGAAATAAAGGATAAACAGGTGTGCCGAAAGACTTGGCAGCCCCGCTTCGATAAAGGCCGCCGCGACCACCGATGCCGCCAGCATATAAGCGGCGACCGTGGGCAGGCCCATCCCCAGAATAATGGCCACCACCATCGCCAGCAAAAGCGTGATCAGCACATCACCGCCGCTCACCATGACGATCAGCGAGGACACCTTGAGCCCCAGCCCCGTTAGGCTGATCACCGCGGCAATCAGCGCGACACTGCCGATAATGACGGCAATCATGGCCGCTGTCATGGCACCGGCTTCGAGGGCCGCCGGCAGGGATTTTACCCGCTCCCATAGCGTTCCCTGACTGCGTGGCGATACCAGATATAGCACCATCGCCGTGAAGTACGCTGCCACCGCGGCGGTTGTCGGTGTATAGCGCAGTATCAGCATGGTAATCAGCACGATCAGCGGCAGCAGTAAGGTTTCTACGTTGAAAAACCCTTCGCGCAAGCTTGGCCGCTGGTCTTTGGGAATCGGGTCCAGCCCTAGGCGCTTGGCTTCAAAATGCACGCTCATCCAGATAGCCAGGTAAAAAAGCAGCGCCGGTATCAGGGCAGCACTGATAATGTCCAGGTAGCTGGTCGATATTACATCGGCCATGACGAACGCAGCCGCGCCCATGATGGGCGGCAGAATCTGTCCGCCGGTCGATGCCGACGCTTCAGTCGCCGCGGCAAAACGCGGGCTATAGCCGCTTTTCTTCATCAACGGAATGGTAAACACCCCGGTGGTGGCCACATTGGCCGCCGTGCTACCGCTGATGCTGCCAAACATGGCACTACACAAGGTAGCCGCTTTGGCGGGCCCGCCTGCCATTCCGCCGGTCGCGGCGGTGGAAAGCCGCATGAACGTATCGCCGCCGCCGGTCGTGACCAGCAGCGCTCCAAACATGATGAAGATGACGATCACCGTGGAGGAGGTGCGCATCAGACTGCCAAAGATGCCAGTGGGGCCGAGGTAGAAAGTCGCCACCAGATCGTCCCAGCGAAAGCCGCCGTGGCCCCACACGCCGGGCAGGTGTTGCCCAAAGGCTGCATACGCCAGGGCGATCAGCACCAGGATCGGGAAGGCCAGACCGATAGCGCGGCGACAGGCTTCCAGAAGCAGCAAGATCGCACTCACGCCCAGTATTAGATCCAGCGCGGTAGGCGTTAGATAGCCCAGCTGATAGATGATGCGGTCGAAGTGATAAACGTAGTAACCGCTGATCACGACGCTCATGACAATCGGGACAAGATCAAACCAGGGGATCTTCTGGGCATCCCGTACCCGGCAATGGTAAGCCAGAAAAATCAGCGGCATTGCAAACAGCAGGTGAACGGCGTTTTGCGTATTCACCGGCCCGGTAACGGCCGTATAGAGGTGGAAAATCGCCATCGCAACGGCGGCTGTGCGCACCACCACAAACCAGAAGCCCGAGAGCTGTCGCTTGCCCGAATCCTCCTGATACTTTTCAACAACATTGGGATTCTTAGCGGTATCCATGGGGGGAACTCCCGCGCCGCCCGACCAAAGACGGTCGAGCAACGCGTCAGGCTGATAGCTAACGCCCCCACCGGGATACCGGCGGGGGCTCAAGAGTGTGCTTACTGAGCTTCAGGCGGAATGATGTCTTCCGGAATGTCCAGACCCAACTCCTGATAATAGCGCAGCGCACCGGCATGCAGCGGGAAGGTGGCGGTATCCACCACGGTCTGTGGCTCAACGCTTGCCGCTGGCTTGAAAGAAGCAGCCACTTCGTCGTGGTTTTCCCAGTACGCCTTGGTCAGTTCATACACCGTATCGGCGTCAAGCTCGGTGCTTGCCGCCACGCCCATGTAGATCCCCAGTGACTGGGCTTCGCTCATCCCGGTATAGGTATCCGCCGGTACAATGGCAGGCGAAAGGAAGGGCAACTCTTCAATCACGGTCTCCACCTGTTCGTCCGTCAGCGACAGCAACTGTAGCGGGCGTGAGGAATGCACCTCGGTAAACAGCGGGATCGGCGGCACACCGTTGTAGCTAAAGCCCACCAGGCGACCATCGGTAACGCCTTCCGCCGCATCGTTCACCCGCATGCGCTGGAAGTCCGGCTCGATATTGAGGATGCCAAACACCTGCTCGGTAATGTACTCGCCGCCCCCACCAATGCTGCTGGGGTTAAAGCGTTCGCCGTTCAGGTCTTCAAAGGTTTCGATATCGCTATCCTGGCGAACCGCCCAGTGCATGGTGGACGGCGCAATCCAGTAAACGAGCCGCACATCCGGGTTGGGTGTATCCTCGAAACGGCCGACGCCGTTATAGAGCTCATACCCCACAAGGGCTTCGGTGAACGCCAGGTCAAGCTCGCCGTTATTCAGTCGTATGGCGTTTTCACGAGTGCCGCCCGTTTCACGTACGGTAATTTCGTAATCTGAATTGGCGCTTATCACGCGCGCGCCTTCCGAGATACCAAAGAACCAGCCGGTACCGGTGGGCACAGCGCCCATGTTAAGCGCGGTCTGTGCCTGAACAGTGCCTGTCGTAAGCGCACCAGCGACCAACAGGGAAGCGGGCAGTAGGTGGCGTAGTTTTATTGCAGTCATTGTTATTTCCTCTCAGCGTCGGGAAGCATGTTGTGCTGTTGTTTGCTGTGGGAGGCCAAGGTCGCGCCCCTCCCGAAAACTCACCAAGCAGGGGAACATCGCTTGATGGTTGCTAGAGTGATAGCGCTAAAGGTGGGTAGCTGTATATTGGTGATTGATGAACCTGCCTTCTCCAAACGCGAAAGCTGGACGAGGAAAGTGCACAACAGCTGACTTGGAGAGCCAGACAATCAACGCACCGCCGCGGCATTCACCAAATGGTCGACCAACACCCGGGCGGCCATGGAGAGCTTGTCTAAATCTTTCACATAGATACTCAGCCGACGCCGTGCCCAGCTGTCCCGGATCGCCAACACCTTGACGTTGAGGCCATCGACGTACTGACGAATGGCACCGCGGGGCAACACGCCGATTCCCAGGCCTTCCTGGACCATCAGGCATAGCGCGTCGTAGCTGGTCACCTGAATACGGATACGCAGTGTCTTATTGACCATGCTGGCGGCGCGCATAATCTCCAGATTGATGGCACTCGCGGTATGCAACCCCACATGGGGATAGTCCAGGCACTCGCGAAAATCGATCTGCTCCCGCTCGGCAAGCGGATGCTGCTTGGGGACCACCAGCACAAGGTCATCAACGTGGTAGGGAAACTCGATGAGGTCGTAGCCATGCAGCAGTTGGGCGCAAACCCCGATATCCGCGTTGTTGTTCATGACCTCGCGGGTAATGATGGGGCTTACTTTCTCTTCCAACTGCACGCCAATATCCGGGTGCTGCTCGAAAAAAACGCGCATTTCGTTGGGCAAGTATTGCGTGATCGCTGACATATTGGCGAACACCCGCACCATGCCGCGTTGACCACTGGAATAGTCGCGCATCTGCAGATCGAGGTCTTCCAGATTATGCAGTACGCCACGGGATAGATTCAGCAGAGCACTCCCGGCGGGCGTCAGCACGATGCCTCGATTGTTGCGCTTGAGCAGTGGCGTGTTGAAGTAGGCTTCCAGCTCGCTAAGCCGCTTGCTGACGGCCGAAGTCGCCATGAACGACGCATCGGCCGCGCCGCTGATGGTGCCCGTTTCAGCCACGCGCACAAACAGTCTGAGTGAGGTCGGGTCGAGTTTCATAGCAGCTGTCGCGCCAGGTCGGTGATGTCCTCGGCGACGAAATCGAAGCGGGGATCAATGGATAAATCAGGTGTGGCGTCGGGTCCGTGCTCCAGGGGACGCTTGATAAAGGCGGTGCGCATGCCCTGCCGATAGGCGGCCTGGAGGTCATCCTGATGCGCCGCCACCATCATCACCTGCGACGGCTTGAGGTCGAGCAGTCGCATTGCCATCTGATACACCTCCGGGTCACGCTTGTAGTGCCCGGCGAGCTCCGATGACAGCACGCAGTCCCAGGGCAGGCCAGCATGGCGCGCCATGTTCACCAGCAGCGAGACATTGCCGTTGGATAGCGTGGCCAACACATAGCGCTGTTTTAGCTTTGAAAGCCCCTCAGCGCTGTCAGGCCAGGGCGTCAAGCGGTGCCAGACCCGGTTCAAATGGTCTTTTTCGGTTTCATCCAGACAGCCGGCCAGGCCATAGTCATCGAGCAACCGGTCCAGCGTCATCCGATGCAACTCGTCCAGCCGAGTCCATGGCAGTTCACCCTGGCGCACGCGATCCATCGCCGGTGCATAGCCTCCGCGCCACTCGTCAGCAAAGCGTGCCCAGTCGATGTTGAGGCCCTTGGCGTCACCCAACTGCTGGCCTTCCCGAATGACACTACTGCGCCAGTCCACCACCGTGCCAAAGACATCAAAGGTGAGGGCTCTCACCTCGCTTGCAATGCTCTCGGTCATGCCCTTCTCCTGGGTTGTGATGTTCATGCACGTTATCGCTTTGCCGATGCGTTTAACATGGTCGGTTTTAAGCTACAGAGGCTGTTCGGGGGTATGAGGCGCCAACAGGTGATCGACCAGGTGGCGGGCCACCAGCGGCAGAGTGGCGTAATGACGCATTCCCACCACCAGCTCGCGCTTGGCCCACTCGTCGGCCAAGGGGATCATGCATAACTTTAAATCTTTCAAATCGCGATACAGCGTCTGCTGGGGCAATACACCAACGCCCATGCCGTAATGAATCATGCGGCAAATCGCATCAAAGCTGCGTACCTGAATTCGCATGCGCAGGGTTCTTCCCGCCTGGCTGGCCTGCTCATGCAGGAGCGATTGTAGCGACGTGTCCTGTTGCAAGCCTACAAAGTCGTATTCAGCGGCCTGATGCAAATGCAGCTGCTGATGAACAGCCAGCGGATGATCCTGCGGCGTCACCAGGACCAGCTGATCGCGCCGGTAGGGCTTTACCTCCAGCTCATCCGCCGCCACATGGCTGGCAAAAATGCCGATATCGGCCACGCCATCGCGCACGGCGGTAATCGCTTCACTGCTGGTACGTTCCTGCAGGTCGATCTTGATCTGCGGGTAGGTCAGGGCAAAGGCGCTTAAATCCTGGGGAAGAAAGGCGATGATCGCCGAGGTGTTGGAATGGATGCGCACATGACCGCGCACCCCTTCGCCGTATTCGCTCAGCTCGGCCTGCATTCGCGCCACGTCTTCGAGAATGCGTCGGGCATGGTGTAAAAACGCCCGGCCTGCCGGGGTAAGTTCAACTCCCCGGGGGCGGCGATACAAGAGTTCGGTGCCCACCAGCGCCTCCAGGTCGCTGACACGCTTGCTGACCGCTGCCACGGCAAGGTGTTCACGCTCAGCGGCGGCGGTGAGCCGCCCCTCATCGGCAATGGCGACAAACAGTTTCAAGGTAACAAAATCAAATCGCAGCATCGCGCTGACCGCCCTGCTATTGGGGTAAAAGAACGTACCTCGCCATCTTAGGCTTCGTCCATGACGAACACCTAGTTCCTGATTGCTTAATTGTTCTCACACGCCAGCTCGCCGATGCTAGGTGGAAAACAAACTGACAATAACGGCATCAACAGGGTTATCAGGAGCTCTTATTATGACCACGCGCCAGCTTCCCCTCGATGGACTGAAAGTCGTAGAGCTTGGCCAACTGATTGCAGGCCCGTTTGCCACCAAACTTCTCGGCGAATTTGGCGCTGACGTGATCAAGATCGAGCCCCCCGGCACCGGCGACCCTCTTCGTAAATGGCGGATTCTCGAAGAAGGCACCTCGCTCTGGTGGCATGTGCAAAGCCGTACCAAGCGCTCGGTAACGCTCGACCTGCGTACTGAAGAAGGCCAGGAAATGGTGCGCCGCCTGGCGGCAGAGGCGGATGTCATCGTTGAAAACTTTCGCCCCGGCACGCTAGAGGGCTGGGGGCTTGGCTATGAAGCACTGGCCGCGCATAACCCCGGGTTGATCATGGTGCGCGTTTCCGGCTTCGGCCAGACCGGCCCTTACCGTAACAAGCCAGGGTTCGGGGTCATCGGTGAGGCGATGGGCGGGCTGCGTTACCTGACCGGCCAGCCGGATGAACCCTCGGTAAGGGTCGGCGTCAGCATCGGTGATTCGCTATCCGCGCTATACGCCGTGATAGGCACGTTACTTGCTCTTCAGGAACGACAGCGCAGCGGCCTGGGGCAGGAAATTGACGTCGCGCTCTACGAGTCCGTCTTTGCCATGATGGAAAGCCTGCTGCCCGAATACGATGCGACCGGTCATGTCCGCGAACCCAGTGGTAGCGCACTGCCGGGCATCACGCCCTCGAATGCATACCGTACGCAGCAGGGTGACTATGTGCTTATCGCAGGCAACGGCGACAGCATTTTCAAGCGCCTGATGCAGGTCATTGGCCGCGACGACCTCGCGCAGAACCCTGCCATGGCGCATAACGATGGCCGTTCCCAGCATGCCCAGGCAATCGATGCCGCTATCGAGGCCTGGACCCAGACCCGGGAGCGCGACGAGATACTGCGCCTCCTGGAGGAGGCGCGCGTGCCGGCAGGCTACCCCTACACCGCTGCGGATATTGCCAACGACCCGCACTACCTGGCCCGCGAAATGATTCAGACCGTGACGCGTGCCGACGGTCGTTCGCTCAAGGTGCCGGGCGTCCTGCCCAAATTGAGCGCCACGCCCGGTAGGCTTGGGCAAGGTGGCCCGCCGCTGGGTGCCCATACCGATGAAGTGCTTGACGAGTTGGGCATCGATACCGAAACCCGTGAAAAACTGCGCCATGCAGGCATTATCTAACCTTGAGAGGGCACGATGGAGACGCTACAAATCAACGAAGTCGCTCCTCGGGATGGCTTTCAGAGCGAATCGCGTTTTATACCCACCGACCAGAAGGTGGCGTTGATTGATGCCCTGACCGCCACCGGCATTGCGCGCATCGAGGCCACCTCTTTTGTGTCGCCCAAGGCGATTCCCAACCTGCGTGATGCCGCCGAGGTCGTCAGCGCCATTCAACGTCGTCAAGGCGTCGACATAACCGTGCTGGTACCTAACCTGAAAGGTGCTGAGCGTGCACTTGCCTGCGGTGTCGACGAGATCAACCTGGTGATGTCGGCAAGCGATGCCCACGGTCGGGCCAACCTGCGCATGACGCCCGAAGTGTCACTCCAGCAGTTTGCCAACATCATTAATACCGTCAGGGGCAGCGGCGTGTTTATCAACGCCTCGCTGTCGACGGCCTTTGGTTGCCCGTTTGAAGGCAATGTGCCTGAAGCGCGGGTACTCGACCTCATCGAACAACAGCTGGCGCTGGGCGTAGAGGGTGTCACGCTCTGCGATACCACCGGTGTTGCCAATCCGGTTCAGGTGAGCGCGCTGTGTGCTCAGGTACTGAAACGCTTCCCTGGCGTACCGTTTACGCTACATTTTCATAATACCCGGGGCATGGGTCTTGCCAACGCGCTGGCCGCCTGGCAGGTCGGCATTACCCGCTTCGATGCCTCGCTGGGAGGGCTGGGCGGCTGTCCCTTTGCCCCCGGCGCAACGGGCAATGTGTGCACGGAAGACCTGGTACACATGTTTGAGCAGATGGGCGTCAACACGGGTGTCAATCTGCCCGCGCTGCTTGAGGCCTGTGCCACTCTCCCCGATTTGATCGGCCACGACACCCCAGGGCAGGTAGGCAAAGCAGGCAGCGCCGATCGTCGCTATCCCCTGCCTGCCCAGGTGTAACGCAACTCCACCGACGGAGAATAACAATGACTCAGTCCGCGACATCCGCCCAACCCTTGAACCTTTCCCAGCAGTTAATCCAGCGCCATCTCGTCAGCGGCGAGATGATCCCGGGTAGCGAAATCGCTCTGGAGATCAACCAGGCGTTGCTTCAGGACGTGCTGGGCACACTGGTCATGCTGGAACTCGAAGCCATGGGACTGGACCGTGTCCATACCCAGCCCAGCGTGCAGTATATCGACCACGGTCTGGTACAAGCGGACAACCTGAACGCGGAAACCTACCTGTTTCTGAAAAGTGCCTGCGAGCGTTTCGGCGTGTGGTACTCAGGCCCTGGCAATGGCATCAGCCACCCGGTGCATATGGAAAACTTCGGCGTCCCCGGTCAGTCGATCGTCGGCTGCGACAGCCACACCACGGCGGCAGGGGCGCTGGGGATGCTGGCCATTGGCGCAGGCGGTATTGAAGTCGCCATGGCCATGGCGGGCGAACCACTGTATATCACCATGCCCAAGATCTGGGGCATTAAGCTGGAAGGCCAACTCCCCGACTGGGTGTCCGCCAAGGACATCGTTCTCGAGCTGTTACGTCGGCACGGCGTTGCCGGTGGCAAAAACACGATGATCGAATATTACGGCCCCGGGCTTGCCCACCTTTCCGCCATGGACCGCCATGTATTGGCGAACATGGGCACTGAAATGGGCGCGACGGCCACGGTCTTCCCCAGCGACGAAGAAACCCGTCGCTTTCTGGCGGCTCGCGGACGGGAGAGTGACTGGCAGCCACTGGCCGCGGAACCCGGCTGTCGCTACGAACTCAACGATCATCTTGACCTCGCGACCTTGGAACCCATGATCGCACTGCCTTCCAGCCCGGATAATGTCGTCACCGTTCGCGAAGCGGCAGGCCAGCCACTCCATCAGGCCTATATCGGCTCTTCAGGTAATCCGGGATATCGTGATTTTGCGGTCGTGGCGGAAATCGTCCGCCACCGACAGGTGGCCGACGGTGTCTCGCTGGACATCAACCCGTCTTCTCGTCAGGTACTCACCACGCTGATTCAACAGGGTTATCTGGCTGATCTTGTTGCCAGTGGCGCGCGACTCCATCAGGCAGGTTGCAACGGCTGTATCGGCATGGGCCAGGCCCCAGCCGTGGGGCTCAACAGCCTGCGCACGGTACCGCGTAATTTTCCGGGGCGCTCGGGCACACGGGAAGACAGCGTTTTTCTATGCAGCCCGGAAACGGCGGCTGCCTCGGCGCTGGCCGGGGTCATTACCGACCCACGAACGCTTTCCATGGCGTATCCGCGCATTACCGAGCCAGACAAGATAGTCATTAACCGTGCGCTGTTTAACGCGCCGCTGCCTGTTGAAGAAGCCCGCCTCAAGCCCCTGCAAAAAACGGACAACACACCGGCATTACCGGCGTTGAGCCCCCTCCCCGATACGCTGGAAGTACCCGTATTACTGGTCGTCGGCGACAACATTTCAACCGATGACATCATGCCTGCCGGTCAGCGGGTGCTGCCTTACTGGAGCAGCATCTATGCGTCGGCCCCTTTCACGTTTGAAGCCGTCGATGACACCTACGCGACCCGCGCTGACACCACCCGCACCCAGGGCGGTCATGTGATTATCGGCGGTGTTAACTACGGCCAAGGGTCAAGTCGCGAGAATGCCGCGCTGGTGCCCCGCTACCTGGGCTTGCAGGTGGTGATCGCCAAGAGTTTTGCCCGCATTCATTGGCAGAACCTGATTTGTTTTGGCGCCTTACCGCTTACCTTTTGCCACCCCGAAGATAGCGAGCGCTTGAGTCAGGGAGACGCTATTGTGATCAAGGATCTTTACAACCAACTCGCCAAAGGCGATGACTTGATCGCCGAGGTCCCCGGCAAGGGGACAATGACCTTGCACCACGGGCTGACGGAGCGCCAGAAAACGTTGATTGCGCAAGGCGGCGTCATTAATCATTTGCGTGAGCGTAATGCTCAACAAGCGACGTCGACCAGCGGCTAATCAGCGCCCGGCAGATAACCATCGAAAAGGGTTTGTCCAGTGACAGGCCCATGATCAACCAGTACCCCCTTATAAAAAGCTGCCGATCTCGATCACGCCGCCACACTGGCTGGGGCTATAGCCTGGCAGACACTGCACCGCTTCCTGGAAGGAAGCGCTGCGCAACACCTGCAAAAAGTCGGTAAATTGCGACTCTTTCAGGGAACGATGATGGCACGCCAGCAAGTAGTCTTCAGTGGCCAACGGCACAAAATCTAGCCCGAACCGCTGCGCGGCGGCCTCGACACCAAAGCCAACATCCGCCATGCCCGCCGCCACATAGGCCGCTACCGCCGAGTGGGTGTACTCCTCAACCCCGTAACCATTGACGTTGGCGGCTGAAATACCGGCCTCGGCCAGCAGACTGTCCAGCAGTTCCCGGGTTCCGGACGACGCCTGCCGGTTGATAAACGTCACCGGCCTGTCGGCCAGTGCGGCAACGCCATCAATGCCCAACGGGTTACCTGGCGCCACCATTAGCCCCTGCTGGCGGGCGATAAATCCTATCAGCCGATGATAGCGGGGTTTGAGCAGGCGGCGGTATTTACGCCGTGCCTTTTCCCCCACAGCCCCCCTGGGCAGGTGGCAGCCCGCCAGATCACAGCGGTCTTGGTTCAGGGCTGCAAGCGCTTCCACCGAGCTGCAGTACTGCAGATAAAGCTGCAGCTCACCTAGATTCTGCGGCAGCAGCTCTATCGCAAACCCGTGGCTGGCGTGGAGGCGCAGGACGGGGTGCACGCCTTCCTGGTGCTGCTGAATGGCAAGGTTCAGCTCGGAGCTCAGGCTATCGAGCTGCAGGCTTAACCGAGCGGTGGCGCGCTGCTCGGCCCATAGCAGCTTCTCACCCAGCGGCGATAACCGCGCCCCTCGCCCCCGCGCCATTTCTACCAAAGTCACACCAAAGAACTCCCCGCCCTGGCGCAGTAGATTCCACGCGTGGCGATAGGAAATCCCCGCTTCCTCGGCGGCATGGGTCAACTTGCCGTGGCGATGAACCGCCCCCAGCAGGCGCAAAAGGTTGGGATCGAGCCGGTGCCCCTCTTCATCGCTAAAGCACCAGGTCGGCGTTACCTTGATCCGTTTCATAGGCACACTATTTCATATTTTTCAGTCGATAACTTGATGCTAGCTTTGTCTTAACCGTGATGCACGTCTTTTTAAATATGAAAAGCTGTGCATATTTAAAACATAATAAGCAGTTGTGAGGTGGGCATCATGAACCATTCCCAGGCGTGGGCGCCGCAGGCAATTCAGGCCGAGGTCGACGCCCTGAAGCACAAGCCCGGCGCCCTACTGCCGATCCTCCACGCCCTTCAGGATCGCATCGGCTTCATCCCAGAGGCAGCGGTACCCATCATCGCCGATGCCCTCCACCAGACACGTGCCGAAGTGCACGGTGTCATCAGCTTCTACCACCACTTTCGCACCACGCCGCCGGGGCGCCACGTCGTGCAGATCTGCCGTGCTGAGGCGTGTCAGTCGGTCGGGGCGCGCCAGCTCGAAGCCCACGCCAAGGCGCGTTTGGGGGTCGATTACCACCAGACCACGGCGGATCGCGAAATCACCCTCGAAGCCGTTTACTGCCTGGGCAACTGCGCCTGCGGCCCGTCGATCCGCGTGGACGACAGCATACGCGGCCGCGTCACGCCGGACGCCTTCGATGAATTGATAGATGAGCTACAAACCCGGCCGCTGGAGGTGATGGGATGAGCATTCGCGTTTTTGTCCCCCGAGATACCACCGCGCTTTCACTGGGGGCCGATACGGTCGCCAGCCGACTGGAGAAGGAGGCCGCCGCACGCGGCCACCCCATCACGCTGGTGCGCAATGGCTCCCGCGGTCTTGCCTGGCTTGAGCCGCTGGTGGAAGTGGAAACCCCCATTGGGCGCTTCGCCTACGGCCCCGTAACGCCGGGGGATGTAGCGGCGCTGCTCGACAACGGCTTGCTCGAAGGTAGCGTCAGCCATCCCCTGGCACTGGGCCCCACGGAAGAAATTGACTACCTCGCCCGCCAGCAGCGCTTGACCTTCGCGCGTATTGGCATCACTGACCCGCTGTCGATTGACGACTATCGCGCTCACAGCGGTTTTTGCGGCCTGGAGGCAGCCCTGCAACGCGAGCCTCAGGACATCGTCGAGGAAGTCAAAGCCTCCGGCCTGCGCGGTCGCGGCGGGGCGGCCTTCCCCACCGGCATCAAGTGGCAGACCGTGCTTGATACGCCCGCCGATCAGAAGTACATCGTCTGCAATGCCGATGAGGGCGACTCCGGCACCTTTGCCGACCGGCTGGCGATGGAGTGCGACCCTTACATGCTGATCGAGGGCATGACCATCGCCGGGCTCGCGGTGGGCGCGACGCAAGGCTATATCTACCTGCGCTCCGAGTATCCGCTGGCGAAAGAGATCCTCGACGAGGCCATTCGCCGCGCCGAGAGCACCGGGTATCTCGGCGGCGACCTCCTTGGCAGTGGCCACGCCTTCCACCTGGAAGTGCGTCTGGGCGCCGGTGCCTATATCTGTGGCGAAGAGACCTCGCTACTGGAAAGCCTCGAAGGCAAGCGCGGCCTGGTGCGTTTCAAGCCGCCGCTGCCCGCCATCGAGGGACTGTTCGGCCGCCCTACGGTGGTCAACAACGTGCTCTCGCTAGCCGCCGTACCGTTCATTCTGGCCGAAGGCGCCGAGGCCTACGCCAATCACGGCATGGGCCGCTCGCGGGGCACCCTGGCACTGCAGCTGGCGGGCAACGTCAAGCGCGGCGGTCTGGTAGAGCTCGCCTTTGGCACTACGCTGCGCACGCTGATGGAAGACTTCGGCGGCGGCACAGCCAGCGGCCGCCCGCTACGTGCCGTGCAGGTAGGCGGGCCACTATGCGCCTACCTGCCCGAAAGCCAATGGGACATGCCGCTGGATTACGAAACCTTCGCCGAGGTGGGCGCAGGCGTGGGGCACGGCGGCGTGGTGATGTTCGATGACAGCGTCGATATGGCCGAGCAGGCGCGCTTTTCGATGGAGTTCTGCAAGGTGGAATCCTGCGGTAAGTGCACACCGTGTCGTATCGGCTCGACCCGGGGGGTGGAGGTGATCGACCGCATTCGCGCCAACGACAATCGCGACGCCAACCTCACTCTACTCCACGACCTTTGCGAAACGATGGTCGACGGTTCGCTCTGCGCCATGGGCGGCATGACCCCCTTCCCGGTGCAGAGCGCCCTGAAACACTTCCCCGGCGACTTCCAGCGTCCGGCAAATGGAGACAGATCATGATTCAGCACTTCGACCCCAGCCAGCATGCCGGCAACGCTGGGCATTGCAAAGACCTTGGCACGCCCTTCCCTGCTCAGACCATCGGCACTGCCTCGGTGAGCCTTGATATCGACGGCGTGACGATCAGCGTGCCGGAAGGCACGTCGGTGCTGCGTGCGGCGGCGCTGGCGGATATCAACATTCCCAAGCTGTGCGCCACCGATAGCCTGGAAGCCTTTGGTTCTTGTCGGCTGTGCGCCGTGCAGGTAGAGGGGCGCCGGGGCTTTCCCGCCTCCTGCACCACGCCGGTGGTGGAAGGCATGAAGGTAACCACCCAGAACGAGCGGCTCGCCAAGCTGCGCCGCAACGTAATGGAGCTGTACATCTCCGACCACCCGCTGGACTGTTTGACCTGCCCGGCCAACGGCGACTGCGAGCTGCAGGACATGGCGGGTAGCGTCGGCCTACGTGAAGTGCGCTACGGCTTTACGGGCGAGAATCATCTGGAGGCGGTCAAGGACGAGTCCAACCCCTACTTCACCTTCGATCCCAGCAAGTGCATCCTCTGTTCGCGCTGCGTGCGCGCCTGCGACGAAGTCCAGGGCACCTTCGCGCTAACCATCGATGGCCGCGGATTCGAATCCAAGGTATCGGCCGGCCAGAACGACGCCTTCATGGACTCGGACTGCGTCTCCTGCGGGGCCTGCGTGCAGGCCTGCCCCACGGCCACGCTGATGGAGAAGAGCGTGATCGACCACGGCGTGCCGGACCATAGCGTGGTGACGACCTGCGCCTACTGCGGCGTGGGCTGCTCGTTTGAAGCCCAGATGAAGGGCGACCAACTGGTGCGCATGGTGCCCTACAAGGGCGGCGACGCCAACCACGGCCACTCCTGCGTGAAGGGGCGCTTTGCCTTCGGCTACACCACCCACCCGGATCGCCTGACCACGCCGATGATCCGCGACAGCATCGACCAGCCCTGGCGGGAAGTCAGTTGGGAAGAGGCGATCGGCTTTGCCGCCAGCCGCCTGAAAGCCATTCAGGCCGAGCACGGCCGCGAAAGCATCGGCGGGATTACCTCCTCGCGCTGTACCAACGAAGAAACCTATCTGGTGCAGAAGCTGATCCGCGCGGCGTTTGGCAACAACAACACCGACACCTGCGCGCGGGTCTGCCACTCGCCCACCGGCTACGGCTTGAAGACCACGCTGGGCGAGTCGGCGGGCACCCAGACCTTCGACTCGGTGATGAAGTCGGACGCGATCATCGTGATCGGCGCCAACCCCACCGACGCCCACCCGGTGTTCGGCTCGATGATGCGCAAGCGCCTGCGCCAGGGGGCGAAGCTGATCGTCGCCGACCCGCGCCGCATCGACCTTTTAAAGACCCCGCACATGAGCGAGGCGCAGCACCTGCCGCTGCGCCCGGGCACCAACGTGGCGCTGGTCAACGCCCTGGGCCACGTGGTGGTCACCGAAGGGTTGGAAGACTCAGAATTCGTCGCCAAGCGCTGCGATAGCGAGGCGTACCATGCCTGGCGCGACTTTATCAGCGAGGCACGCCACTCCCCGGAGGCCAGCGAAGCGGTTACCGGCGTACCCGCCGAGGCGGTGCGCCAGGCCGCGCGCACCTACGCTACGGCGGGCAACGGCGCGATTTACTACGGACTGGGCGTCACCGAACACAGCCAGGGTTCCACCATGGTGATGGGCATTGCCAACCTGGCCCTGGCCACCGGCAACATTGGCCGCGAGGGCGTGGGCGTGAACCCGCTGCGCGGCCAGAACAATGTCCAGGGTTCCTGTGACATGGGCTCCTTCCCCCACGAGCTACCGGGCTACCAGCACGTGGCCGACCCCACCGCCCGGGGCCGCTTTGAGTCCGTGTGGGGCGTGACGCTCGACGACGAGCCGGGGCTGCGCATTCCCAACATGTTCGACGCCGCCATCGAAGGCACCTTCAAGGCGCTCTACGTACAGGGCGAAGATATCGCCCAGTCCGATCCCAACACCCAGCACGTCGAGGCGGCGCTCACGTCGCTGGACTGCCTGATCGTGCAGGATATTTTCCTCAACGAAACGGCCAAGTTCGCCCACGTGCTGCTGCCGGGTTCCAGCTTCCTGGAGAAGAACGGCACCTTCACCAACGCCGAGCGACGTATCAACCGGGTACGCAAGGTGACGGCCCCGGTCGCCGGCAAGGAAGACTGGCAAGTCACCCAGGATCTGGCCAATGCGCTGGGTTACCCGATGCACTACACCCATCCGTCCGAGATCATGGACGAGATCGCCCAGTTGACGCCAAGCTTCGCGGGCGTCAGCTACGCCAAGCTCGAAGAGCACGGCAGCCTGCAGTGGCCCTGCAACGCCGAGTACCCGCTGGGCATGCCGACCATGCACGAGGTTGAGTTCCCCATCGGCCTGGGCCGCTTTGCGATTACCGAGTACGTGGCTACCGAGGAGCGGGCCAACCGCCGCTTCCCGCTGCTGCTGACGACCGGGCGGATCCTTAGCCAGTACAACGTGGGGGCCCAGACCCGACGCACCGACAACCAGCGCTGGCACGATGAGGACGTGCTGGAACTGCACCCGTCTGACGCCGAGCTGCGCGGCGTGCGCGACGGCGACTGGCTGGGCATTACCAGCCGCTCAGGCCAGACGGTACTGCGCGCGCGACTCAGCGAGCGTATGCAACCCGGCGTGGTGTATACCACCTTCCACCACCCCGGCAGCGGCGCCAACGTCATCACCACGGACAACTCGGACTGGGCCACCAACTGCCCGGAATACAAGGTCACGGCGGTGCAGGTGGAAAAAGTCAGCCAACCGTCGGCCTGGCAGCAGCGCTTTAGTGCCTTTGACCTGGCCCAGCGTGATTACCTGGCCAAGGCTCAGCAGGAGGCGCCATGAGTGCATCGATGAACGACACGGCACCAGCGCCGCAGTCCGCCCTGATGCGCCAGCAGGTGGAAGTGCACCGGGGTACCAACGGCTGGTACGCCGATGCCCAGGAGGATCTTCTGGCCTTGGAAAGGCCGGTGGCGCTGGTCTACAACGGCATTTCCCACGCCGTGATGATGGCCAGCCCCAGTGATCTTGAGGAGTTTGCCCTGGGCTTCAGCCTTTCCGAGGGCATCCTGGCCGATGTCACCGAGTGCTATGACCTCGATATCCACGCAGCGCCCCAAGGCCTCACCGTTCACCTCACCATTGCCAGCCAGCGGATGGCCGAACTCAAACAGCGGCGGCGCAGCCTGACAGGTCGCACCGGCTGCGGCCTGTGCGGCACCGAAGCCCTGGAGCAGGCCATCCGCCCGATTCCCCATGTGGTAGCGCCGCCGGTGAGCGATGGCGCCATTCAGCGCGCCCTGCAGGAACTGGCCGCCCACCAGCCGCTGCAGGCAGCCACTGGCGCCAGCCACGGTGCCGCCTGGTGCAATGCCCAGGGGCGTATCCAACGGCTGCGCGAGGATGTGGGCCGCCATAACGCCCTGGACAAACTGATTGGTGCCCTTGCCCGCGAGGCCCTTCCCCTCGACGAAGGGTTCGCGCTGGTCACCAGTCGCGCCAGCTACGAGATGGTGCACAAATGTGCCAGTGCCGGTATTGGTGCCCTGGTGGCGGTCTCGGCGGCCACGGCGCTCGCGGTGGAGCAGGCCCAGGCCGCGGGCCTGCTACTGGCTGGCTTTGCGCGGCCCGGCCGCCACCTGATTTACCATCGCCCCACGTCGGCGGCGATGGCCCACGGCTGAGGAGAAACGCAATGTCATCGCAACAAGATACGCAGCTGATTCACATGACTAACCAGATTGCCGCCAACCTGGGCGGCGGTCGTGATGAAGAAACGGCTGCCGCGGCCACCTGCCGCCACCTGGAAACCTTCTGGGCGCGCTCCATGAAGCATCGCCTGGTCGCCACACTGGAACGCGAGGATGCTGGGCTTTCACCGCCGGCTATGCGCGCCGTCGCCTTGCTGGCGGAAAGATTGGCCAAGCGCCATAACGGATAATCACCACTGACGTAAACGCAATGGGGCTTGCCAGATGGCAAGCCCCGTTTTTATCCCCATCGTTCATCAGTGCTGATATCGCCCGCACTGTTCGTCAGCGTTAGAACTCTTCCCAGTCATCTGCGGCATGCTTTGCCGGTGAGGGCTTTGACGATGGCTGTGATGAGGCGTGGGATGACAGCGCGGGACGTTTCATGGCGCTATCGCTGTCACGCTGCTGAGGCGCCGGAGAGGCGAGCGCCTGATGCTGTGGCTCGCCTTCGCCAAGGACAAAAGAGTTGATTAGCTGATTCAGATGCTCCGCGTGGCGGCGCATATCGGCGGCAGCAGTGGTCGACTGTTGCACCATGGCCGCATTTTGCTGGGTCATGGTATCCATTTCCGCCACGGCGGTGTTGATCTGGCCAATACCGCTGCTCTGTTCTTTCGCTCCGGCACTGATCTCGCCAATGACATCGGTCACCTTGGCCACGCTCTCGACAATCTCGCGCATGGTGGCGCCCGCATCGCGCACCAGCTTGGCGCCGGAATCTGTGTGCTGTACCGAGGCATCAATCAGCGTGCGGATTTCCTTGGACGCGTCGCTGGAACGGCTCGCCAGGGTTCGAACTTCCTCCGCCACCACGGCAAACCCACGGCCGTGTTCGCCCGCTCGAGCCGCTTCCACCGAAGCGTTGAGCGCCAGGATGTTGGTCTGGAAGGCGATGGAATCGATCATGGTAATGATATCGCTGATACGGCTGGCCGACGCATTGATATCCTGCATGGTGCGCTCGACCTGCTCCATGGACTGTTCGCCCTGATGAGCGACTTCTGCTGTGGACTGCACCAGCTTATTGGCCTGCTGGGCGTTGTCGGCACTGTGATTGACCGTCGAAGTAATTTCCTCCATGGAGGCGGAGGTTTCCTGTAGGTTGGCAGCCGCCTGCTCGGTCCGCGTCGACAGTTCCTCGCTGCTGCGGGATATCTCCCCGGCGGAATCGTAGACGCTGGAGGTACTGTGGCGAACATCTCGCAGCGTGTCCTGCATGCGCTCGACAAAGGCATTGAACTGCACGGCCAGCTCGCCGATCTCGTCGTTGCTTTCCACCGCGAGGCGCCGGGTCAGGTCACCGCGGCCCTGAGCAATATCACTCATGGCGGCAGCCGTGCGCTTGATCGGACCGACGGTGCGCCGCACAAAAATATACGCCACCAGGGCAACCACGATAAACACGACCAGCCCCAGCAGCGCGGCAAAGATGATGCCTTGGCGCAACTCGGCCGCTTTGGTGGCTTCCAGTTCGGTCATCGCTTCATCAACATCGGTCACGTAGACACCCGCACCGATTAACCAATCCCATTTTTCAAGGCGGTCAACATAAGAGTGCTTGGGTTGAAACTCGTCGGTACCTGGATATTCCCATACATAGCTATAGAACCCCCCGCCACTCTGGGCAACGTCGATAATCTCGCGGATCAGGTAGGTGCCATCTGGCGTTTGCGCATCAATCATGTTGGTCCCTTCGCGCTCAGGCGCGGGGGCCGTCACAATATTGTTACCGTCATAGTCGTAGATAAAGATGTAATTGTTATCTTCGAAGCGCATGGAACGCACAATCTCGGCGACCCGCTGCTTGGCTTCCTCATCGTTAACACCGGCATCTTCGTAAATCGGTTCGATGGCAGTCCTCGCCATTTGCACAATATCGCGGACCGCTCTGCGGCGCTCTTCAATTAATTGGTCACGCTGTTCCGCGAGCGTGTCACGGGCGTACTGGGTCATGGTGTAGGCTTTAAACCCCACGAGGGCAACCGTGACCAGGAACAAGGGTAGCAAGACCAGTATCAGCACCTTGGTTTGCAGGCCCAAGGCCCAGCGAGAGGGAGATTCAGAGGTAGTCATTGTGAGCGAATTCCAACGTTTGTGGGTTATGAAGTATTAAAATTATTATTCGTTTCTTATCGACAAACGTTGTTTAAACTTTAATTATTCAGGACCATTCGATGGTTTTTGGCCTATTCAGAGCGAAATTAGAATGTTCATAACATAAGTTAAGGTGATGGAAAGCGCGCCGGTCCAATGTAGGGGTGTGGTGGCCAGGGACGGCCCGTTTTAAGGCTTGATGCCACCCACCTTTGTTCAGTCGCCTCGACCCTTCAACCGCCTGGTCGGGGCGACTTTTTTATTGTGCCCACCCCAGCTTAGCCCGCGATGGCCGTCCGCCGCTCGTCCAGCATCCCTTTATCGAGAATAAAGCGGATAATCTCTTCAAGCCCTACCCCGTCATAAAGATTGGTGAACACAAAGGGCCGTTCGCCGCGCATCTTTTTCGAGTCGCGCTCCATCACATCCAGCGAGGCATGCACCTGCTCGGCGATATCGATCTTGTTGATAATCAGCAGGTCGGATTTGGTGATGCCCGGCCCACCCTTGCGCGGAATCTTGTCGCCAGCGGATACGTCGATCACGTAAAGCGTGAGATCCGAAAGCTCGGGGCTGAAGGTCGCCGACAGGTTATCGCCGCCGGACTCCACCATCACCATTTCCAGCTTGGGGTGGCGTTCCTGCAGCTCATCGATGGCCGCCAGGTTCATGGAGGCATCTTCTCGAATGGCGGTGTGCGGGCAGCCGCCGGTTTCCACACCTAGAATGCGGTCGGCCGGCAGCGCATCGTGCTTGAGCAGAAAGTCAGCATCTTCGCGGGTGTAGATATCGTTGGTCACCACGGCGATATCGTAGTGGTCGCGCAGCGCCAGGCAGAGCTGCTTTAACAGTGCGGTTTTGCCCGAGCCAACCGGGCCACCCACGCCAACGCGTAAACAGTGCGTCATGATGAATATCTCCTAACTTCTAAACAGTCGTGAATATTGGGTTTCGTGCAAGGCGCTGGCCAGCGCCAAACCAGGTAGCACGGGGCCGAGCTCTTCGTCATCAAGCGACATCGCCTGATCAACGGCACCGACAAGTGCCGGGCGCAACTGCTCGATCACCCGCTGGGCAGCAGTGTGGCCCAGGGGCAGGGCTTTGCAGGCTACAGCCAACTGGTTTTCCAGCCACGCCCAGGCAAAGCCGAGCAGCGTTTGTCGAACGGATACGCCACGGGTATGAGCAGTGTACGCAAACAGGGTTACATAACCTGATTGAACCGGTAACAAGGGCGGTAGTGAGTCTTCACTTGGCATCAAATTCAGGCTACCCAGCAGACGCTTGAGTGAGGCACCCAGGCGACTGTCTTCAGCGGCCAGCTCGGCAGTTTCGCGCGTTGCCGCCAGCCACGTATCCCACTGGGCAATCGTATCGCTATCGCCTTGGCCAATGGCCTGATGCAGCCGCGCCAGCACGGGTAACTCGCAACGGGTTAAGCCGTCTTCCAATACGCCGCTTAGCCAATCGGCCAGGCTTGCTTCGTCACTTACCCAGCCAAGTTCGAAGGCACTTTCCAGGCCTTGCGAGAAGGCAAAGGCGCCGATGGGCAGCGACGGGCTGACCAGTTGCATCAGCCCCAGCAGTGCCAGCTCATCGTTTTGGCTGTTTTGCGCGGTGACATCAGTGGGCATGGTGATGCTCATGGTCGTGCGAATGGTCATGAGGGTGGTCGTGGTCATGAGAATGACCATGTGAGTGACCACCGCCGCCTACCTGATTATAGGCGCCCGGCTCCGGGTCGAAGGTGGCGTTGTGGTGCTCTAATTCTGCACCTAACAACTCGGCGAGCTCTTCCAGTACATGATCCGGCGGGAAGCGCACCCAGCCGCCTTTTTCATCTTCCCCCAGCGCCAGCTGTACGTGGCGATTGCCCAGGTGGTAAGCAAGGCGCGCCAGTGGTAAGCCAGCACTTACTCGCGCGGTCACCACCGGTTCTACGGCGGCGCAGACACGCACAACTTCACCACTTTCCGCTTTTAGGCCTTCGCCACTACGCAACACCGGGCCGCGATCCAGAAACAGCCCCAGCTCACGACCGCTGTCGCTTTGGGCTTTCAAGCGTCCGCGGATGCGTAGCTCAAAAGGCAACGTGAGTGTATCGCTGGCGGCGCTCTCGTCTATCGGCCCTAAACGCTCTATCAGTTTCAGCATTGCTACCGTCCTTTCGCTATCTATGGGGCTGTGCCGGGGGTAGGTCTACGAGAGGGCGCTGTGAATACCTCCCTGTACGCTACTTTTGCCATCCGTGGCAAAAGACCCTCTCTACGACCTACCCCCGTCACCTCTACCTAAATGAAATAGCCTCGCTCAAAACAAGTGATATCGCTGGGCCAGCGGCAGCTCGGTGGCGGGCTCGCAGGTTAAAATTTCGCCATCACAGCGCACTTCGTAGGTCTGTGGGTCGACGGTCAGCTCTGGGCAGGCGTCGTTGAGCTTCATGTCCTGCTTGCGTACCTGGCGTACGTTTTTGCACGCGGCCAGTTGGCTATTCAGCCCCAGCGTTTGTTTAATCCCCGCATCCAGCGCCGCCTGGCTGACAAAGCTGAGCCGGGTCTGGCTGGCCGCTCGGCCCAGGGCACCAAACATGTAACGGTAATGCACCGGCTGTGGCGTGGGAATCGACGCATTGGGGTCGCCCATGGGCGCCGCCGCGATCATACCGCCCTTGATGATCATCGCCGGTTTGGTACCGAAAAACGCCGGTTTCCAAAGCACCAGATCCGCCATTTTTCCGACTTCGATGGAGCCGACTTCGTGGGCAATACCGTGGGTGATGGCCGGGTTAATGGTGTATTTGGCGATATAGCGCTTGGCGCGGAAATTATCGGCGCCCAGGACCTCGTCTTCCGGCAGCAGGCCGCGCTGCACTTTCATCTTGTGGGCCGTTTGCCAGGTGCGGCAGACCACTTCACCGACCCGCCCCATGGCCTGGGAGTCCGAGGCGATCATCGAGATCACGCCCAGGTCATGGAGGATATCCTCGGCGGCGATGGTTTCCCGGCGAATACGTGAGTCGGCGAAAGCCACGTCTTCGGGAATATTGGGGTCAAGGTGGTGGCACACCATCAGCATATCGAGGTGTTCGTCGATGGTGTTGACCGTATAGGGGCGCGTCGGGTTGGTGGACGACGGCAGCACATAGGGCTTGGCGCAGGCGGTGAGGATATCCGGCGCGTGACCACCCCCGGCCCCCTCGGTGTGGTAGGTGTGAATGCAGCGTTCTTTAAAGGCCCTCAGGGTGTCTTCCACAAAGCCCGACTCGTTCAGGGTGTCGGTGTGGATGGCCACCTGCACATCATAAACATCCGCCACGTTAAGGCAGTTATTGATCGAGGCGGGTGTCGTGCCCCAGTCCTCGTGCAGTTTGAGGCCCATGGCGCCTGCGTTTAGCTGGGCTTCCAGCGACTCGGGAAGGCTGGCGTTACCCTTGCCCAGTAAGCCAATGTTCATGGGCATATCGTCCACCGCCTGGAGCATTTTGCCGATATGCCAGGCGCCAGGGGTGCAGGTGGTGGCATTCGTGCCGGTGGCCGGCCCCGTGCCGCCGCCAAGCATGGTGGTAATGCCGCTCATCAGCGCTTCTTCCACCAGCTGCGGACAAATGAAATGAATGTGGGCATCCAGCGCCCCGGCGGTGAGAATCTTGCCTTCCCCGGAGATGATTTCGGTGCCGGGGCCAATCACGATCTCGACATCCGGCTGGGTATCCGGGTTACCGGCTTTGCCAATCGCGGCAATACGGCCGCTTTGAATGCCCACGTCGGCTTTGACGATGCCCCACCAGTCCAAGATCAGCGCATTGGTGATGACCGTATCCATCACCGTGTCGTCGGCCCGCTGGCTTTGGCCCATGCCGTCGCGGATAACCTTGCCGCCGCCAAATTTCACTTCGTCGCCGTAGTGGGTAGCGTCCTTTTCGACTTCAATCCACAGTTCGGTGTCGCCCAGCCGCACACGGTCACCCACCGTGGGGCCGTACATATCGGCGTAGGCCTGCCGACTGATCTTGTTGTCCGGTTTCATTGCTTACCTCCATCAAGCGCACCCATCACATCGCCGCGGAAGCCATAAATTTCCCGCTTACCGACATACGGGATCAAGGTAACTTCGCGGGTCTGGCCGGGCTCGAAGCGAATTGCCGTGCCCGCCGCGACGTCCAGGCGATAACCACGTGACTTGTCACGGTCAAACACCAGCGCCGGGTTGGCCTCGGCAAAATGATAGTGCGACCCCACCTGAATCGGCCGGTCACCGGTATTGGCCACCTCGACGCTGATACGTTCACGGCCGACACACAGCTCGATATCGCCGTCTTTTAACTGATACTGTCCTGGAATCATTGGGCCGGGAATCATGGCGACCTCCTAATTAATGGGGGTGTGAACAGTGACCAGCTTGGTGCCGTCGGGGAAGGTGGCTTCCACCTGAACCTCGTCGACCATCTCGGCCACCCCTTCCATCACGTCGTCGCGGCTTAATATCTCGCGGCCGTAACTCATCAGGTCGGCCACGCTGCGACCGTCACGGGCGCCTTCCATGATTTCAAAACTGATCAGCGCGACCGCTTCGGGGTAGTTGAGTTTCAGGCCGCGTGCGCGACGGCGCTCGGCAAGCTGGGCGGCTGAAAACAGTAATAGCTTGTCTTTGTCTCTCGGGGTTAATTCCATAGGGCGTCTCCGTTAGCGAGTTATTAGGTTAGCCAAATTCTCGGTGTGTGCGCTTCACGCTCGATCCAAAGGGGGCGCAGTAGATGCCAGGCCTGCTCGCACAGCGCCCAGGCTTCATTGCGGGCGTTGCCCAGATAGCGCAGCAACAATACGCCGTGGCGCACGGTAACGGCCCAGCGGGGGTTGTCAGGCAGCGCTTCGCGCAGGGCCTCGATAGCCCCCGCCACATCGGCTATGCCCACTGCCCAGAGCGTCGCCTGTACCGTCGCGCCCCCTTGCCCCCAGCGCCCGGTAAAGCGCGGGTGCAAAGGGTCGAGGGGCTGGCGCTCCAGCCACAGCGGCTTGCCGTCCAAGGTCAAACGAAAGTGCTGCTCAATGCGTCCCGACACATAGGGCAGCTCGCTCGCCGGGCGGCCCAGCGCCATCATTTCCCAGCCCAGGCAGCGGGCACTGCCGTGAAGGTCAATCTGCGTATACTGCTCGCCTCTGGAGCCGTCAAAGGCAATGGTTTCCTGGGGCAGCCATTCAAGGGTCGCGCCGTCGTCAACGCTTAGACAGGTGTGCTGGGTCCAGGCGACGCCTTGGCTGTCAGCTTTATAGAGCTTGTTGGCGGCGGGTGTCGTCAGCAGCGCGTGGGTGCCGTTTTCCGCATGTGCCTGGATGGTCAACGCATCACCGCTCACCAACCCACCCGGCGGGTGCAGCAGATAAACGTGACAGGCCTCATCCCGGCCTTCCGGGTAAAAAGGCCGCTGTACCCGTAATGGCCCCGAGTGGCGCGACTGCACCATACGGGTGACTCCTTGGCGATGGGCAAAGCGCAGCGCCAGCGATGCCGCCCAGTGGCGTTGTGCATCAAAGCGGTGTCCGGAGGTGTCATCCAATCTTGCAGGTTCACTCAGCAGCATGAGGCGTTTTCGCTTCCTTGTTGGCGCATGACTGACTTTCCAATGCAAAGAATGCGCCAAAATGGTGAAAACCGACTGACTAGCCCAGCGAGTGGCTACCATCGCAACGTGGTGGTCGAAATCCCGTCATAAAAATGCACTCAAAAGAAACACCGGATCCCTTCGCGCACAAATAAGGTGCAATATGCGCCTTATCTCTTGCCGCGACGCGACCCAAGCCGCTTGCCTGCGATAACAATGTGACAAATGACCGCGTTTTCAGGGCTGTGTATGCAACCACTTTCCGCTACCATCTAACCTTTGCCCTACCCACAGCTTTTATACTGTGCTTTTCAGGTAACCCTCCGTGCAGCTACGTCGTTCAGCAAATACCGCCTGGTATCGCTCCTCACATAGCCCATTACTCAGTTACCGCCAACACGGTTCTCCTCACGATCGCCTTGTTCAGCGGCCGTTTTTCAAAACTATCCGCCAGGCACCCATGGTTCGGCGGCGAGGAGTTTGAGTATGTCGACAACCTCTCAGCAGGCAGGCAAGCGTCATGCCTCTGACCTCTATCGCGCCGTTTGGCGTTGGCACTTCTATGCAGGCCTGTTGGTACTGCCGTTTATGATCACCCTGGCGATGACGGGAGGGCTGTACCTTTTTAAAGACGAGTTGGACGCGCTGATACACGCCGATATGAAGCGCGTGGCCGTTCAAGAGGCGACGCAACCGCCCTCTTCGCTGATCAGCGCGGCCCTGACGGCCCACCCCGGTAAAGCCGTCAAATTCACTGACCCCGCTACCCCGGAAAGCTCGGCGGAGATCACTGTCAAAACGGCGGGAGGCGAGCGTTTGGCGGTTTACGTCAACCCGTATACCACGAATGTGCTGGGAATGCTGGATGACCGTGGCACGGTGATGTGGACCGTTCGTTACCTGCACAGTTTGAAATACTTTGGACCCACTGCACGCAAACTGATTGAAATCGCCGGCGGCTGGTCAATCTTGCTGGTGCTTACCGGCCTTTACCTATGGTGGCCACGCCGTAAAGGCGCAGGGGGTGTCGTCAGCGTGCGCGGCAAACCCAAAAGCCGGACGTTCTGGCGCGATACCCATGCTGTTACCGGCCTTTTTGTCGGTGCCTTTATTGTGTTTCTCGCCATCACTGGCATGCCGTGGTCGGGCGTCTGGGGTGCGCAGGTCAACCAGTGGGCCAACGGCAATAACTTTGGCTACCCGTCGGGCGTGCGCGTGGAAGTCCCCATGTCAGACACCCGTCTGAGTGACCAGAGCTCGACCACCTGGTCGCTAGAGCAGGCGCAACTGCCCGAGTCCTCCACATCGTCTACCTCCATGACACCAATGGGGATAGACCAGGCCGTTGCCACCTTCGATGAGCTGGGGCTGCATCGCGGCTACGCTGTGAACCTTCCCAACACCGATACCGGCGTGTATACCGGCTCCGCCTACCCCAATGACCTCAGTCAGCAGCGTGTGGTGCACCTTGACCAATACAGCGGCGAACGCCTGCTTGACATGAGCTACGCCGATTACGGCCCGCTGGGACGCTGGCTGGAGTTTGGCATCAACGTGCATATGGGCCAGCAGTTCGGGCTTGCCAATCAACTGCTATTTCTAGCCGTATGCATAGCCATTATTCTGCTAGCTGTCTCAGCCGGAGTGATGTGGTGGAAGCGCCGTCCCGAGGGCAAGATGGGCGTTCCACCCCTGCCCTCGGACAAACGGGTGTTCCGCGGCCTGATCGCCATACTGGCCGTTGGCGGCCTACTGTTTCCGCTTGTGGGCGCGTCACTCATCGTCATGCTGGCCATTGACTGGCTGCTTATTCGTCCGCTCCAGGAGCGGCGTTTGAATAGCCGAGCGGTCTAACCAAGCGCCCGGCGCGTTAAGCGTCGGGCGATTTGCCCTTCACAGCTCCATGATTGAAAGCCACCAATATCAAACGGCTGCCCACTTGACATTAAATCCCTGACGCAAGAAACTTAGCCAAGGCTATACTTATTACTTGAGGCAACACAGTGTTGCGCGCAGCAACGTAGACGAGTATAACTCACCGGTGGGAGTTTCAGCATGGCAACAAGATACCCAGTGGCGCTATTGGGAGCGCTTTCGTTCGCAGCAACGGCCTCTGCTAACAACGAGCCGCTCAATGTGGTGGCGACCATCGGCATGATTGCCGATGTTGCTCAAGAGGCCGGGGGCGAGTGTGTCAGTGTGAACGCCATGATGGGTCCAGGCGTTGACCCCCATCTCTACCAGGCGAGCGCCAATGATGTGACGACGCTGCGTGACGCCGAACAGATTCTCTACTCGGGCTACTCGCTGGAGGGGCAGTTGGGTGAGGTGCTGGAAAACTTCTCTGAGCGCACACCGACCCTGGCGGTGGCTCCCGCCTCGATCGATCCAGGCGACTTGATTACCGCACAGGATATCTACGGCATCGACCCACACCTCTGGATGGACGTTTCCCTCTGGGCGCAAACGCTGCCCACGCTGCGCACCACGTTCAGTGAAGCGCGCCCTGACTGCGCCGACGCCATTGAAGCCAATACCGAGCGCTATCAGGCTCAATTGCTTGCCCTGCATGAATGGGTCAAAGAGAGTATCGCCAGCATCCCTGAAGAACAGCGCATTCTGGTCACCGCTCACGACGCATTCAGCTACTTTGGCCGCGCCTACGATATTGAAGTGGAAGGTGTGCAAGGCATCAGCACCGAGACCGAAACGGGCATTGCCGATATCCGCAGCATGGCGGATATTGTCGTGGAGCGGTCCGTACCCGCCGTCTTCATCGAAAGCACCATCAACCCACGTACGGTTCAGGCCGTGATGGATGCGGCCGAGCAACGCGGCCATGATGTCGAGATCGGCGGTGAACTCTACTCCGATGCCATGGGCGATGCGGGCACCTTGGATGGCACTTACATGGGTATGATCTATCGCAATACCCAGCACATTGTCGAAGCGCTGGGGGGGTCGCTAGCGCCCTTGCCTGCTGAGTTGAACGACTGGGCGAGCAAGTGGGAAATCGCTCAACATATCCGATAAGGCAGCCTATTGATGGCCACACTTAGCAATACCGACCCGGCCCTAAGCATCCGCAACCTGACGGTCAGCTACCATAGCCAGCCCGTGCTCTGGGACATTGATCTCGACATTCCCGCCGGCGTGATGGCTGGCATTGTCGGTCCCAATGGCGCAGGCAAGAGCACGCTGATCAAGAGCTTGCTCGGACTTGTCCCATCGCTGTCCGGCGATGTCATGGTGCATGGACGCCCTTACGCCGCGCAACGCAAGCGCGTCGGTTACGTGCCGCAACGCTCCAGCGTTGACTGGGACTTTCCCACTACGGCGCTGGATGTGGTCATCATGGGACTTTACGGGCGCCTGGGTTGGTTCAGGCGTCCGGGCCGCAAAGAACGCCACGAGGCATTGGAAGCGCTGGAAATGGTCGGCATGCAAGCCTTCGCCGATCGTCAGATCAGCCAGCTTTCCGGCGGCCAGCAGCAGCGGGTTTTTCTTGCTCGGGCGCTGGTTCAACAGGCCGATGTCTACTTTCTGGACGAGCCCATGGCGGGAGTTGACGCAACCACCGAGCGAGCCATCATCGACATCCTGCGCCGCCTGCGCGATGCGGGCAAGACGTTGATCGTGGTTCACCACGACCTGCAGACGGTACGGCACTACTTCGACTGGCTGCTACTGCTCAACGTCCGGGTGGTGGCCAGTGGCCAAGCTGATGACGTCTTCAAGGTCGAGCATCTGCGCCAAGCTTATGGTGGTCAGATCGCCCTGCTGAACGATAGTGATGCGCTCATGTTTGCCGCATCGAAGGTGACATAACGCATGCCGTTGTTCGATCTACTGTCTGACTACACCTTCCAGAACGTGGTAATGGGTGCCTCACTGCTCGGCTTGATCAGCGGCCCGTTGGGCTGTTTTGCGGTGCTTCGCCGTCAGAGTCTGCTGGGCGACGCCATTTCCCACGCCGCACTTCCTGGCATCTGTTTAAGCTTTATCATCACCGGCAGCCGCGATATTGGTGGAATCATCGTCGGTTCGTTGGCGACCGGCTCGCTCGCCGCACTGACCATGTTGATGCTGACCCGAATGAGTCGCCTGAAAACCGATGCCGGGCTGGGTATCTGCTTGAGTATCTTCTTTGCCGTGGGCATCGTGCTACTGACCTACATTCAGAACACCCATAATGCCTCCCAAGGTGGGCTGGAAGCCTTCCTTTTCGGCCAGGCCGCTGCCACTCTTCGCTCGGATCTATGGGTGATGGGCGGTATCACGCTGATTACCCTGCTGCTGTTAGCTGTTTTCTGGAAACAGGCCAAGCTGGTCACGTTCGATGCGGAGTACGCACGCACCCTTGGTATGCCCACCACCGCCATTGAGGCAACGCTCACCGCCATGGTGGCACTGGCTGTGGTCGTCGGCCTACAAATGGTCGGTGTGATTCTGATGGCCGCCATGATCGTGGCGCCTGCAGCGGCCGCCCGTCAGTGGAGCCGCCACCTGGGCGGCATGCTGGTGATTGCTGCCGCTATCGGTATTGTCAGCGGTGTCTCCGGCGCCACCGTTAGCACCCTCTCACGCGGCCTGGCCACCGGCCCACTGATCGTCCTTACCGCCACCACTATTGTTTTGATCTCGCTGGCACTGGCGCCTGGACGTGGCCTGCTGTGGGGCCTGGCGCAGCATTATCAGCGAAAAAGAGCGTTGCGTAGGCAGCAGTTGCTGTATGCCTTTTACAAGCACCCCTCCGCGCCCCCCCGCTACTACAACACCTTAGGTGTCCGCCTGATACTGTATCGACTACGGCGTCAGGGCTATCTAACACAGCAATCCAATCACGAGACGGGATCGCAGCGGATCACTCGCTGGAAGCTCACAGCCCGTGGCTACGAGGAGGCTAAGAAAGTGGTCGCAACGTTTGAGGCAACACCATCATGATGGCGGCGTTGCTCAGTAGCACGGATCTACAGATCATGCTGGTCGGCGCCATGGTGGGCATTGCCTCCTCGGCGGTGGGCACCTTTCTGGTACTGCGCGGCAACAGCATGCTGTCTGACGCCATCAGCCACTCGATCGTTTTTGGCATTGTCATCGTCTGGCTGCTTACCAAGCAGCAGAGCGGAACTGTACAACTGGTGGGAGCGGCCTTGACCGGCCTGTTGACGGTCCTGCTCACTGAGGCACTGGCCAGCACCAAGCGCGTCAAGCAGGACGCCGCCATCGGCCTGGTCTTTCCGGCACTGTTCTCCATCGGGGTGTTGCTGCTCAACATCTATGCCCATGACGTGCATATCGACACCCACACCGTCCTGCTCGGTGAGATCGGTTTCGTCTGGCTGGACACGGTCAATCTGTTTGGCCTGCCGATCCCCCAGGCGCTGGTCTCCATGAGCGTGATGACCGTACTGAATTATGGCTTTATCTTCCTGTTCTATAAGGAGTTGAAGCTGGCCACCTTTGACCCGGCACTGGCCAAGACCTTTGGTTTCATGCCGTCGGTTCTCTTCTACGTGCTCCTGATGCTCACAAGCTCAACCGCCGTGGCCGCCTTTGACGCCGTGGGGGCAGTGCTGTTTATCGCCTTCGCCATCGTGCCGGCCTCGGCAGCGTACCTGATGACCGACCGACTGTGGATGATGTTTGTCATCGGCGCGCTGGTCTCGATCGGCTCAAGCGTTTGTGGCTACTACCTCGCCGTACACCTCAACGTCTCCATCGGTGGCATGATGGCGGTAATGACCGGCATCTTCCTGATGCTTGCCTTCCTGGCCGGTCCGCGCTACGGCGTTATCACGCAGCAGATCAAGCGGCGCCGGGCACGCCAGACGCCGATGGAACCGCCTTCATTATCTTAGGCGCCGATCACACTCCCGGGGGACAAAACGTCTGCCATTGAGTGGGAGCGTTTTTAGACAGCGCAGCCCGCTGTGGATAACCTAAACCGTCAAATGCTGCTGGATCAGTTCATCGGAAAGCTCGCCGATATCGCCATTTACCACCGGCCGGCCGCGGTCCATGATCACGAAGCGGTCGGCGTATTTACGTGCAAAGGGTAGTTTTTGCTCTACCAGCAGTACCGTCAAGCCGTCCTCGTTGATCAACTGGCGAATCACCTGGCCGATTTGCGAGACGATATTGGGCTGGATGCCCTCGCCGGGCTCATCCAGGATCAACAATTTTGGCTCGATGACCAGAGCGCGACCGATAGCCAGCTGTTGCTGCTGGCCGCCGGAGAGATCGCCGCCGCGACGGTTTTTCATTTCCTTGAGCACCGGGAACAGCTCATACACCCGCTCGGGTATTTTTTTCACCCCGTCTTGGCGTGCCCCCAGTCCCGTTCGCAGATTATCTTCCACGGTGAGTAGCGGAAAAATCTGGCGCCCCTGGGGCACATAGCCGATGCCCAGGCGTGAACGTTCTTCAACGGCTTTTTGGGTCAGCTCAACCTCGCCTGTATCGCCGTTCGAGTAGCGTAGTGCACCGCTTTTCACCGCGACTTCCCCCATGACCGCCTTCAGCAGCGTGGTTTTGCCCACGCCGTTACGGCCCATCACGCAGGTGCACTGCCCGACGGGCACCTCAAGGTCCAGGTCCCACAGTGTGTGGCTTTCGCCGTAGAACTGATTGAGCTTTTCAATGGCTAGCATCAGGCGGCCTCCTCGTCATCGGCACCCAGGTAAACCTCAACCACACTGGGGTCGCTGGAGACTTGGTCCATGGTACCTTCCGCCAGCACGCTGCCCTGGTGTAAGACCGTCACCTGGCGGGCAATCGAACGCACAAAGCCCATGTCGTGTTCGACCACCACTACCGACTGCTGCCCCGCCAAGCCGGTGAGCAACTCGGCAGTGCGCTCCATTTCCTGCTCGGTCATACCGGCAACCGGTTCATCCACCAACAGCAGGCGCGGGCGCTGCATCAATAGCATGCCGATTTCCAGCCACTGCTTCTGGCCGTGGGAAAGAATACCCGCGGGTTGATAACGCAGCGTCGTCAGGCCGATGGTCTCCAGTACTTCGTCAATGCGGTCCTTGATCTCGCCGGTCAGGCGGGCGGTGAGGGTCGGTATGATCCGCTTATCCGCCGCCATCGCCAGTTCCAGGTTTTCAAATACCGTCAACGCCTCGAACACCGTAGGCTTCTGGAACTTGCGCCCGATGCCCAGGCTGGCAATCTCTGGCTCGTTCATGTGCAGCAGATTATGACGGCTGCCGAACCAAACGCTGCCTTCATCTGGGCGTGTCTTGCCGGTAATGATGTCCATCATGGTGGTTTTACCCGCCCCGTTGGGGCCGATAATGCAGCGCAATTCGCCATCGTCGATGGTCAGGTTCAGGTTGTTGATGGCCTTGAAGCCATCAAAGCTGACGGTGACATCCTCCATGTAGAGAATCGGCCCGTGGCGTACGTCCACCTTCGATAACTGGGGCGTCATGAAGTCGAACACCCGGTCGCGTTCGGTCAACGATTGGAAAAAACTCATGCCGTGGCCTCCTTTTCCGGCGTTACGTCAGTATCGTCTCGACGTCGCGCACGACGCTCCAAGAGCCCGGCGACGCCCTTGGGCAGGAACACCGTGACAAACACGAACAGCCCCCCAAGCGCGAACAGCCAGGCATCGGGCATGACCCCGGTAAACACGGTCTTGGCGTAGTTCACCAGCACCGCGCCGATCACCGCACCGTAAAGCGAGGCGCGGCCACCCAGCGCCACCCACAGGACTATCTCGATGGAGAAAATCGGATCAAATTCGCTGGGGTTGATAATACCCACCTGGGGCACGTAGAGCGCCCCGGCCACCCCCGCCAGCATGGCCGAGACGACAAACACGAACAGCTGGAAGCGCTCCACCCGATAGCCGAGAAAGCGCGTGCGCGCTTCCGCATCGCGGGTGGCGACGCACACCCGACCGAGTTTGCTACCGACAATCGACCGACATACCAAATAGCCCAACGCCAGTGCCACCCCGGAGGCAATGAACAAACCGAGGCGGGTGGCTTCACTGCGCAAATCAAAACCCAATAGCTCGCGGAAATCGGTCAGGCCGTTGTTGCCGCCAAAGCCCATCTCGTTGCGGAAGAAGGCCAGCATCAGCGCGAAAGTCATCGCCTGGGTGATGATCGACAGATACACCCCGGTGACCCGCGAGCGAAAGGCCAACCAGCCAAATACCAGCGCCAGCAGCCCCGGTGCTATCAGCACCATGGCAAAGGCAAACCAGGCCATATCAAACCCGTACCAGTACCACGGCAGGCTGTCCCAGTTCAGGAAGACCATGAAGTCGGGCAGGATAGGGGCGCCGTAGGTGCCGCGATCACCGATCTGGCGCATCAGGTACATGCCCATGGCATAGCCGCCAATGGCGAAAAAGGCGCCATGCCCCAGGCTCAAAATCCCCAGATAGCCCCACACCAGGTCCACCGCGACCGCCAACAGCGCATAGGTGAGATACTTGCCCAATAGTCCTACGGTATAGCCCGATACGTACAGCGGATGCCCGGCGGGTACCGCCAGGTGCAGCACCGTCACCACGGTGACCGCAAGTACCAGTATGAGCAGAAAAATCTGCGTCGAGCGTTCGTTGAAGGGTCGTGTTAGCCACATAATCGATTAGCCCTCCGCCGCCCGGCCCTTCTGCGGAAAGAGTCCGCGGGGGCGCTTTTGAATAAACAGGATGATGAATACCAGCACGATAATCTTCGCCAGTACCGCCCCTGCCCAGGGTTCCAGCACCTGGTTGATAATGCCCAGCGACATGCCGGCCACCAGCGTGCCCCATAGATTGCCGACACCACCGAAAACCACCACCATGAAGGAGTCGATGATGTAGTTCTGGCCGAGGTTGGGGCCAACATTGGTGAGCTGGGAGAGTGCCACGCCGGCAAGCCCCGCCACGCCGGAACCAAGCGCAAAGGTCATGATATCCACGCGTGTGGCGCGAATGCCCATTGAGCGGGCCATGTTGCGGTTCTGGGTGACCGCACGGACCTCAAGCCCCAGCCGTGTGTGGCGCATGATCAGTATCAGGCCCGCAAACACCACCAGCGCAAACCCCAGCACATACATGCGGTTAAGGGTTAGCGACAGCGCATCGTTCACCATCAGCGAACCGCTCATCCATTCCGGGGTAATCACCGTGCGGTTTTGCGGTGAGATCACCGTGCGTACCAGCTGCTGAAGAATCAGGCTGACACCGAACGTGGCCAGCAATGTCTCCAGCGGTCGGCCTTTCAGAAACTGAATCACGCCACGCTCAATCGCCACTCCTGCCAGAGCGGACACCATGAACCCGGCAGGGATCGCCAGTATCAGGGCCAGCCCCGGCTGGCCGGGCAGCAGTTGCTGCATGGCCCAGGTGGTATAGGCCCCCAGCATGATCAGCTCGCCGTGGGCCATGTTGATCACGCCCATCACGCCGAAGGTGATCGCCAGGCCAATGGCCGCGAGCACCAGCACCGAGCCCATGGAAAGGCCGAAGTAGAGCGTCTCGGCGGCGCGGTTGATTTTAAGGTTTTGCTCGATATCGGCCAGGGCGGCGGTGGCGGCGTCGACCATCTGCGGGTCATCCGATTGGGTAGCACGACCCAACGCCACCCGGACGTTACTGTTCAAGCTACCCGATAGCACCTCGACGGCCTCGATGTCGCCCTGGTTGAGGCGATAGACCGCCAGCGCTTGATTCAACCGATCGCGTACCGCTGCCGACGGTTCGTTTTCCAGCCGGTTGGTGAGCGGCTCGACCTGTTCTTCCTCTACCTCGCCAATCAGCCGTTTCGCCGCGTCCAAACGGGCGTCTTGATCGCCGTTATATAGCTCGACCAGCGAAATCGCCGAGCGCAGTTGCGTGCGTAGCGCGTTGTTGATGGTTAACCGATCCAGGTCGCGGCGGCTGACCTCGCCCAGGGCCTCCCCGGTCAGGGCATCTTCAACGGTGACGTCAAGCCCCGCGGTTTGTAGCGCGATCACAAAGCGGCCGTCGTCTTTCAGTCGCTGTAAGTCGCTATCCAGCAGCGCCTGCAACCAGACGTCGGCGCGCTCTTGCTCGCTTTCGATAATGGCGTTGATGGCCATGGCTTTGTCGTCGAATGAGCGCGTATCCAGCGCTTCAAGGAGCGCTTGACCATCGTCGTCCTGTGCCTGAACCGCCATGGGAAACCAGGCCAGCAGGCTGATAAGCAAACAGGTGACGATCCTTGACATGATACGTGCTGTCCACGAATAGCAAGGGATCCTCATGGGTGAGTCCTTCGAGTGGCGTGCCCCAGGCGGTGCCATAAGCAAGGCATCGCCTGGGTAGATGAATAAGGGGAAAACGGATCCAACAACGGGGCGGCTTACACCGCCCCTGACATAGGCTTACTCGGTCTGCGCTTCTTCAGCATCGCTACCCATGCAGCGGTTTTCCGCCACGTTGTAGTTGCCGCATTCCATTGGCTTGCGCCAGTCGCTGATCAGATCACGCGAACCGGGTAAGTAGTCCGACCAGGCATCGCCTGCCACGGTAGACGGCGTTTCCCAAACCACGGCGAACTGGCCGTTGTCCTGAATTTCCCCGATCATGACCGGCTTGGTGATGTGGTGGTTGGGCATCATCGCGGCCGAACCACCCGACAGGTTGGGCACGGTCACGCCGATGATGGCATCTTTAACCGCGTCCACATCGGTGGTACCGGCTTTCTGAACAGCCTCTACCCACATGTTGAAGCCGATGTAGTGGGCTTCCATCGGGTCGTTGGTCACGGCGTCGTCTTCGCCGGTATGCTCAAGCCAGGCGTCGATGAAGTCGTAGTTGGCGTCGGCATCCACGCTCATGAAGTAGTTCCAGGCTGCCAGGTGGCCCACCAGCGGCCCAGTATCGATCCCGGTGAGTTCCTGCTCGCCCACCGAGAAGGCGACGACGGGAATATCGGCCGCGTCGATACCCTGGTTGCCCAGCTCACGGTAGAACGGCACATTGGCATCACCGTTAACGGTGGATACCACGGCGGTTTTCTTGCCTTCGCTGCCGAAGCGGCCAATTTCCGACACGATATTCTGCCAATCGGAGTGACCAAAGGGCGTGTAGTTGACCATGATATCTTCGTCGGCCACGCCAAATTCTTCTTTCAGGTAGGCTTCCAGGATACGGTTAGTGGTGCGCGGATAGACGTAGTCGGTACCCGCCAGGACCCAGCGCTCCACGCCGACCTGATCATGCAGGTAGTTAACGGCCGGAATCGCCTGCTGGTTGGGTGCCGCGCCGGTGTAGAAGACGTTTTCGGACGACTCTTCACCTTCATATTGCACCGGATAGAACAGTAGCCCGTTCAACTCTTCCACCACGGGCAGTACCGATTTACGCGATACGGAGGTCCAGTTACCAAAAATGACGTCCACTTCTTCCTGCTCAAGAAGCTCCCGGGCGCGCTCGGCAAACAGGGGCCAGTCGGAAGCAGGGTCGACCACCACGGGTTCAATTTCACGGCCGAGCAGGCCGCCGGCTTCATTCTGCTGCTCAACCAGCATCTCGACGGTGTCTTTAAGGACGGTTTCGCTGATGGCCATGGTGCCGGACAGCGAGTGCAGGATACCGACTTTGATCGGGTCGTCGTCTTGTGCGACGGCCTGGGTACTGGCCCCCATCACAGCAGCGGTCAGCAGGGCAGTTGAGAACACTCTAGACGTCTTCGGGTGTGTCTTGCGTAGGAAAGTGGTCACTTGAATCTCCTTGCACCCCTTATGCTGGGGGCTCGTTTATTGGCGTCGTATGCCAAGCAACAAAGCTTGGTATACGTCCACTAGCAACAAACAATTTGCAAGGGCTGCGCCAGATTGGCACATAAGCAACTTATGGACGCACAATCAGCAACTTAAGATAAGTCTAAAAAACCAGAATACGACTAAGAGCACCAAGATAGCGCAGCAGCTGTCGGCGAGCGCACGCTGATCATGCACCAGTAACGCTCAATGCACTGTGACCGTGCAAAAACGGGGCGCCGACTCTCGTCGACGCCCCGTTTTTCAGGGTTGATGAATCCGTTCCAGGATTAATCGCTGCCAGACGCTCCCTCTTCGATGGGATTGCGCATCCGGCGGCGCAGGATGGGCCCAATAATATAGGGCAGGATCAAGCCCAGACCGGCAAATACCCAAAGGCCAATGGCCAGGCCGCTGTTCCATAGTATGGTCCAGTCACCGTCGGATATATCCATGGCGTGGCGCAGGTTCTTTTCCATCTCCGGCCCCAATAACAGACCGAGAATGATCGGCACCAGGGGAATCTCAAGCTTACGCAGCAGATAGCCGGCAACGCCAAAGATCACCATGAAGTAGAGATCGAAGACGGTATTGCTGATCGAGTAGATGCCGACAAAGGCAATCATGGTAACGATCGGCAGCAGGTACATGGGCGGTACCGACAGCAGCTTGACGAAGATCCCCACCATCGGAATGTTCAGGATCAGCAGCAGGAAGTTACCCACCAGGAGAGCGGCAATCACGCCCCAGACAATGTCGGCATTCTGGGTAAACATCAGCGGGCCCGGCGTGATGTTCAGCGAAATCAGCAGCGCCAGCAGCACCGCCGTCGTGCCGCTACCCGGCACACCCAATGTCAGCATGGGCACCAGCGCGCCGCTTGAAGCACCGTTGTTACCGGCCTCGGGACCTGCGACACCGCGTGGATCACCCTTGCCGAAGTAGCCTTTCTTGCCCACGACCTTTTTTTCCAGGGTATAACCAATAAAGCTACCCAGCGACGCACCGGCACCTGGCAGCACGCCAGCGATGAAGCCCAGCACCCCACCACGAAAGCTGGAGGGCAGGATCTCTCGGATATCCTTCCACTTGAGCGAGAGCTTGTTGACCGCCATTTTTTCCTTGCCACCACCGGCCTTCTCTTCGATGAAGAACAACAGCTCGGAAATGGCGAACAGCCCCACAATCGCAATGATGAAATCCACGCCCTCGTAGAGTTCCAGCGTTCCAAACGTAAAGCGCTGTACCCCGGTGGAATCGATACCCACCGTGGCAATCATCAAACCGATGGCGGCTGCTACAACGGTCTTCATTGGATTCTTGCCAGTGATACCGCCCAAGGTTGCGAACGCCAGCAGGAAGAGCGCGAAATACTCGGCAGGCCCGAAGGTCAAGGCGAACTTTGCCAACAGAGGTGCCAATATAATCAGCCCTATGGTGGCCACCAGGCTACCGATAAAGGACGCAACGGCAGAGATCGCCAACGCCTCGGACGCCTTGCCCTGTTGTGCCATCGGGTAGCCATCAAGACAGGTCATCATCGCCGGTTCGTCACCGGGAATATTGAGCAGTATCGAGGAAATGCGCCCGCCATACATCGCCCCGGCATACACCGACGTCAGCATGATGAGGGCGGTTTCCGGTGCCAGACCGAGGGTAAAGGCCAGCGGGATCAGGATCGCCACCCCGTTGGCCGGGCCAAGGCCTGGCAAGGCACCGATCAAAGTGCCCAAAAAGGCACCGATCAGCGCAAACATCAGGTTATGGGGCTGCAGCGCGACGCCAAACCCGTCCATCAAGAAGCCAAGCGTTTCCATTAGCCCACCTCCAAGAACGACAATATGCCTAGCGGTAGCGCCAGATCGAGGGCAAAACTGAATACCAGGTACACCACCACACCGGAAACCGCTCCAGTGATATAAGCCTTGACCGGGCGTGACCCCATGCGCCAGCAGAGAGTCCCCACAGCCAGTGCGGTGCTGATGATGAAGCCTAGCGGTTGCAGCAGCATGGCATACAGAACCAGCACCACGACCGCAACGATCAGTTCGATACCGGTACGGCTCCATGGCCAGGCATTATCCGGATCCGGCCGTACGACCATGTACAGGCTGGACAGCCCCAATACGACGGCTAATAACAGAGGAAATGTCTCGGGGCCGACCGCCTCGGACCCGCCAAACGGTTCGGGAAACTGAGTGGCGCCCCAGCCGTACGCGACGGCCAGGACGATCATCAGTATTCCAAAGATACGATCATTGAAAACCATCACTGAATCAGCCCGATATCCGTGGACAGCTGTTCGATATCTTTGATCTGGTCTTTAACGAAGGTCTCGAACTCACCGGCGCTCATGTGGAAAGGCATCAGGCCATTTTGCTGCATGACGTTCTTCCATTCATCGCTCGCATAGATGGTATCCATGGCATCGACCCAGTACTGCTTGGCTTCGTCAGAGATATCCGCTGGCATATAGAAGCCGCGCCAGTTGGGGCCCAGCGCATCAATGCCCTGTTCGCGTGCGGTGGGAATATCAGACAGGTCACCGGGTAGGCGCTCTTCAGACAGTACCGCTAACACCTTGAGATCACCCGATTCCATGAAGCCTTGAGCCTCGGTGATATCGCCGGTGAACGCTTCAACGTGGCCGCCGATCACCTGGGTCAGTGCTTCGCCGCCATTGTTGTAAGACAGGTAAGCGATGCGTGGCAGGTTCTCGACCTCGGCCGCCTGAGCCGCGATCAATACCTTGAGGTGATCCCAGCCGCCCTTGGCGCTCCCGCCAGCAAACTTCACGCTGCGTGGATCCTCTTTAAGGGCATCCATCAGCTCATTGAGATCATCGTATTCGGAATCGGCGGAGACGGCGATGATGCCGTAGTCAGCGCCCAGCGCCCCAATCCAGTTGACCATGTCCGCGGTCATGTCAGGGAACTGACCCTGGGCAAGGCGAGTCGTAGTGGCCGTAGACGCCGCGACGAGAAGCTCCTCATCGCCAGCGCGCTTGCTGATGGTATGACCGTAAGCCACACCGCCACCGGCACCGGCCATATTGATGGTCTGAACGTTACCCGACACCAGGTCGAGCTCCTGGAGCACGTTGCCGACACTACGGCAGGTAAAGTCCCAACCGCCGCCCGGGTCAGAGGGCGCGATACACTCGACTTTACCTTCCGGTTCGAAGGCAGCGGCAGTGCTGGAAAAAGTCGTCATTGCGGCCAGCGGCAGAGCCAGCAGCGTTACGTACTTCAAGGAAGACTTGAGAGTCATAGCGTTCTCCACGTTTCAAACTGTTGTTGTAGTGAGCGTGTTGTCGTGATGCATAGCACTTCACGCTGTGAACGTTAGAAGAAAGCAGACCCGGGCGACAAGCTTGTGAACATTAAGCACAAAAAAAGCATTCTGCGCATTGTGTTCATTTTGCTCACGGTGCTGTCAGGACGTTTAAACCGCTTCGTTTTTGTTCCTGATTAAAGGCCCTCAAGCCAACCATTGGCACCGGCCCGCAAACGGTAACGGCGTTCGGGTCTACCTACATCACCATAGCCCAATTCGGCGTCTACCACTTGCACTGAGACCAAAAACTCTAAGTAGCGGCGTGCCGTGGAACGGCTTGCTCCCATCCCCCGTGCCACCTGGGTGGCAGCCAACGGCTGATGCGCTTGCCTGAGCGCCTCAATCACCGAACGTAACGTCAGGCGGTCGATACCTTTTGGCAGGCTTCGCCCACTGGGGACGTTGGGTTCAACAGGCGTTGCGCGGGCCAGCACCTGGTCAAGCTCGGCTTGATTCATCTCCGCGCGGCTGGCCAATGCCTCGCGCTCTCGGCGAAAGCGCGCCAGCATCTGCTGCATACGACCGGCTTCAATGGGTTTGATAAGGTAATCAAAAACACCGCCGCGCAGCGCCTCGCTAATGGTATCCACCTCACGGGCGGCGGTGACCATGACAATATCCACCTGTACGTAATCACGACGCAGCGCCCATAGCAGCTCCAGCCCTTCCACATCGGGCAGATAAGCATCCAGCAAGATCAACTGCACGTGCTGGCCTTGCTCGGCCATCAGGGCATTGGTTTCAGCGGCGTTGCGGGCCATGCCGACAACATGAAAACCCTCGCTTTGCTCGATAAAAGCGCGGTGGATATCGGCAATGCGAAAGTCATCTTCTACCACCAAAATACCGTACTCGTGCGCCGACATAAGGCTTCCTTTAACCGAATTACAGGCCATTAGTTGTCATTGTAAGAATCTGCGCCGGTTAGCTTATCACGGACGATGACGCGTCACCGTCGGCACATAGTGAGCGGTCCAGCACCGCGATAAAGCAGGCACCGCCGAGTTCGCTGTCTTCCAGGGTGACCGTGCCACCATGCTGGCGACACAGTCGCGCCACCAGCGCCAGGCCTAGTCCCTGATGCTGACCGGTTTTGGTCGAGAAGCCTTCGCTAAAAATCGACTCGACATGCTCAGGGACAACACCAGGCCCGTTATCCTCCACTTCAATGAGCAATTGCTCGCCCAGGTCGGTGAAAAACAAGCGTACCCGTGGCGGGTCATTCGGCCCATGCAGGGCTGCGTAGCAGGCGTTATCCAGCAGGTTACCCACCACACTCATCATCACTTCCTGCCCGGTCGGCGTTAGCGGGCGGCTAAGTGAGCTTTGTTCATCAATATCCAGCGTTACGCCCAGTTCCCTGGCACGGGTCAGTTTGCCCATCAGGGTACCGCTCAAAACGGTATCGACGACGTTACGCATCAAGAAGCTCATCTGCGCCTGAGCGCGCTTGGTTTCCTGGTGGATCAACGTCAGCGCCTCATCAATGCGCTCGAGCTGCAGCAAGCCGGAAATGGTGTAGAGCTTATTGGAAAACTCGTGCGCCTGGGCGCGCAGCATGTCGACATCGCGGCTAGCCTGGGTCAGCGCCTGGGATAGATCGACAATCTCCCGACGGCTGCGAAATGTCGCCACCGCTCCCTCGATCTCGCCCTCGTGGACAATCGGCACGCGGTTAACCACCACCGGATGATCCCCCAGCCACATTTGCTGGTCGAACTCCTGCTGACCGTACTTAAGCACTTCCTGGAGCCGCGAATTGGGAACCACCTCGCGGATCGGCTGGCCGAGGAGAATATGCTCGTCGGCCAACCCCAGGAACCACCGAGCCTGTTGGTTCACCAGCGTAATCTGGCCTTCGCGGTTCACCGCCAGGATACCCTCGTGTATCGATTGCAGGATGGCCTCTTTCTCCATCGCCAGACGGGCAATTTCGTAGGGCTCCAACCCCAGAATGACACGCTTTAGATGCTGGGAGAGCCAATAGGCACCGGCAAACCCCAGCACGATCATCAGCGCCACCAATGACCAGCCCAGGCTGTTATAGCGAGCGATATCCATTGCGACGCGATCAAGCATGAAGCCGACCGAGACAATGCCGATGATATTCCCCGCTTCATCGCGCACCGGCGTTTTACCGCGCATGGCGGACCCCAATGTACCGGTCGCTTCCGATACATAGGACTCGCCTCCTTCAAGCGCCCGCGCGTTATCGCCGCCTACCATGGTCAAGCCGATACGCTCGGGCACCGGATGCGAATAGCGCACGCTTTGGTTATTACCGACCACCACGTACCGCGCGCCGGTTTCACGACGCACGCGTTCGGCCAGCGGCTGTATCACGCTTGCGGGATTGTCATCGTCAAAGGCATCGATAAGTGCGGGCATTGAGGCCACCGTCTTGGCTACCGCCAAGGCCCGCTCCCCCATTTGCGTGCTGATGATCTCGGCTTTACGGTGATTCAGATAGGTGCCTTGTGCCAACAGCATGCCCGCCAGCAAAAGACCGACAAGCAGCATGACCTGAAGGCGAAAGCTGCGTTTGTACCAGCGCCGCCTGGAGCGCGTTCGACGCCAGCGTTGCAACTCAGCTAATGTTTTGTTCGGGCGGGAGGATGGCATGACGGCACTCACAAGCGGTAACGGCCTCATTATGGCATGCGCATGCAGAGGGCGTTAAACTTCGCTGCTTTGGTCAACTGGACAGGTAACAGGCCTTGCACTGCCAGATCAGGGAGAGCGGTATGCTAGCGAAGGATTGGGGAAAGGGAGTGGCCATTTTACTGGGTGTTCTCTGGAGCGCGTCAGCCATTGCAAGCCCCTTTTACGCCCCTGACCCTCCGTCCGACGATACCCCCGTTTTCAGCGGCGACTCTGAATTGGGCTACAACCGCCTCACGGGCAATACCAACAGTGAAACGCTCATCGGCAAAACCCGCTTGCAATGGTTGACGGGCGATTTGACCCACTCGCTGCGCGGCGAAGTGCGCCACGTCAGCAAGGAAGACGACACTGCCGCCGAACAGTACCTGCTGGCGGCCCGCGAACGCTACGACTTCAACGGGCCCCATTACCTGTTTGGCTTTGCCCGTTGGGAAAAAGATCGCTTTGCCGGTTACGATCAGCAGCTCAGCGCGATTGGCGGCTACGGGCGGCAGATCCTCGACAACGAGCGTCATACGCTGTCGCTGGAAGCCGGCCCGGGCTACCGCCACGACCGGCTCCGCGAGCACGGTAATGAGCGCCTGGGCGTTGCCTATTCGGCCATCGATTATCGCTGGGAATTTGCCGACTACGCCGATATCCGTCAGGAAGCGTCGCTGGAATACACGCGCCAGAATGTCACCTCGCGCTCGCTCACCGCCCTGACGACACGGCTGAACTCAAAGCTTTCGCTCCGCCTCTCCTACGAGATCAAACACAATTCAGAGCCCCCTGACGATGCCGACAAACGCAGCGACACCACCACCAGCGCGTCGCTGCTTTTCCACTGGTAGCGCACCATAATGCAGCAAGCCGTGTTAGACGTTGGTCTATAAAGACGTTACAATGTGCTCAGTTTCCTGTCCTAGCGCCATTCCATGAATGGCGCTTTTTTTTTCCCACTTTTCAACGCGGCAAGCTGTTAAGTTTGACGACCATCTTGCCCAATTCCCAAACGGACTCTCATGACGACACAATCAACTCAAGACGCGATGCCACGAAGTGGTCTACGCGCCCTCGGTGATCCTCTGGTGCTGCTGCTCAGCATCGGCTTTATCGTGGCCTTTATTGGTCTATCACTTTACGATGTCGACCTCGTTGCCAACAGCATCAGTACCGGCTTCGCCTGGACAGCGCGGGTATTTGGAACCTACTTTCAACTGCTGCTGATCGCCACCTTCTTGATTGCCATTGGCCTGGCCTTTACCCCCGCCGCCAACGCCAAAATCGGCAACCTCGATGCGCCGGAAATGAGTACCTTCAAGTGGCTATCAATCATTCTGTGCACCTTGCTGGCCGGTGGCGGGGTGTTTTTCGCAGCAGGCGAGCCGGTTTATCACTTTGTGGTCACCCCTCCCGCGTTCGACAGCGAAGCCGGCACGCCAGAAGCCGTGGCAAACGCACTCGCCCAATCATTCAACCATTGGGGTTTTTTGGCCTGGGCGGTACTCGGGTCGCTTTCGGCGGTGGTACTGGCGCATGCCCACTATGTGAAAGGCCAGCCGCTTCAGCCCCGCACCCTGCTGTACCCGGTATTTGGTGAGCGTCTGCTACGTGGGCCGCTGGGCGGCATTATCGATGCGTGCTGTGTGATTGCCCTGGTGGCAGGCACCGTGGGGCCGATCGGTTTTCTGGCGACCCAGGTCAGTTTTGGTTTACACGAGCTATTTGGTCTGCCGGAAGGCTATACCGGCCAGTTGATCATTCTTGCGGCGCTGGGCAGCATTTACGTGCTGTCCTCAATGAGCGGTGTCCATAAAGGCATTCAGCTACTCAGTCGGTTCAACGTGCTGCTGGCGCTCACGATTGGTGCGGTCATCTTTATCTTCGGCCCGACCCTGTTCCTGACCAACAGCTATGTGGCAGGGCTGGGCACCTATGTGAGCGAGTTCTTCACCATGGCAACCACGACGGCGGACACCGCGCCCGACTGGTGGATGCAGTGGTGGACGGTGTTCTTCTTTGCCTGGTTCATCGGCTATGCGCCGCTGATGGCCATTTTCGTGGCGCGCATTTCCCGTGGCCGCACCATTCGCCAGATGATTGTCGCCGTCGCCGTTATCGCGCCGATTGCCACCAGCGTGTGGTTTACCCTGCTTGGCGGCTCGGGCATCTACTATCAGCTCAGCGGTGCCATCGAGCTGACCGAAGCGCTGAACAACTTCCAGTTTGACGTGGCCACGCTGACCGTCGCTCAAGCACTTCCCGGCGGTACCTGGATGGCGTTGGCGATCTTGCTGTTAACGACCATTTTCGTGGCGACCACCGGTGACTCGATGAGCTACGCCATCGCCGTCGTGGGCGCTGGTCACGATGACCCCAACCCTTACATCCGCGCCTTCTGGGGGATCGCCATGGCCCTGATGGCGGCGATATTGCTGAACATGGGCGCCGGGCAAATCAGTGCGCTACAGCAGTTTATCGTGATCACCGCCATTCCCGTGTCGCTGATCCTGCTGCCCACTTTATGGCACGGCCCCAAGGCTGCGTATGCCATGGCGCGTGAGCAGGGCATTATTAAGTAGCCACTAGAGCCCTTCCAGCAGTCGCAGAATCATCTGCGGCTGCTGGTTGGCCTGGGCCAAAATAGCGATGCCTACCTGCTGAAGGATCTGAGCGCGCACCAGATTTGAAACTTCCTTGGCGTAATCAGCATCCTGAATGCGCGACCGGGCGGCGGACGTGTTGATAATATTGGTATTAAGCCCGTCGATCACGCTTTCAAAGCGATTCTGCACGGCCCCCATATAGCTGCGCTGACGGTCTACGCGCTTGATAGCGTCATCCAGGGTCGCTAGCGGCTCTTCGGTGGCACTACCGTCATCAAGAATACTAAAGCCTTCCAGGCCCAGGGCCTGCAACCCCATCCCTTCAAAACGTACTGCGATGCTACTGCCATCGTTAGCACCCACCTGGATGTTTAACGACTTTGGCTCGTCAATCAGCCCTATGCCGTTGAAATTACTCTGCCCGGCAATGCGATCAATCTCTTCTAAACGCTGATCGATTTCGTCTTGGATAGAAACCAGGTCGTCGGAAGAGTTGGTGCCGTTCGCTGCTTGCACGCTCAGCTCGCGGATGCGTTGCAGGTTGTCGTTAACCTGATTTAGCGAGCCTTCCGCTGTCTGCACCATTGATATGCCATCGTTGGTGTTGCGAATCGCCTGGGTCATGCCCTTGATTTGTGCTGTCATGCGGTTGGCAATCGCCTGGCCAGCAGGATCATCCTTGGCACTATTGATGCGCAGGCCGGACGAAAGCCGCTGCATGGCGGTTTGCATCGACTGCTGGCTACTCCGCAGGTGCTGAAGAGTAAGCAAGGAACTGATATTGGTTTTGAGGCTTACCACCGATTTCTCCCAAGCGGCACAGCGCTTAAAGGAAACAGCCAGGAATATTACTTATCGGCCGTTTAGTACCCGGCGTTAGCCCCAAGGAAGGATTTATTTGCGCTCCACTGCCGACAGCAACTCATCAACGGGGACCCGCACATAATCGTGCTCAAGATAGCCCTCATCCACCAGCTCGCCATCCCAGGCAACAATGTCCAGATCCATGGTCCTCGGCCCCGACTTGATCGGGCCACGAACCCGGCCGAGGCGATCTTCCACACCTTTCAGGTAGGCACGAAAGTCACTCATCGATAAGCGCGTGCGCACCAGTAAGGCCGCGTTGAGAAAGTTGGGCTGCTGCTGGTAGCCGACCGGCGTGGTAACGATTTCACGGGAGCGGCCGACCATTTCACACTCTTGGCAAAGGATATCCAGTGCCTCGGCCGCGTGCCGCTCGGGCTCTATATTGGAGCCCAGCGAAATGACGCATTCGTGAAGCGAGGTATCGGGTTGGGCATATAAACGTGATTGAGACATGTTATCCATCCTTGAGCGAAGCGCCGATAAAACCCAAGCCTAACGTTCTGCACCGTTTGTGCAAGTACTGTACAATTTATTGACAAACGCTGCCCTCACGCAGACAGTCATGTCATCCTACACCGATCAAGCACCCTATCACGACGAGGATTGTTCAATGAGTACACCGGCCGCATTGGTTACCGGCGGGGCAACGCGCCTGGGACGTCATTTTGCCGAATCACTGGCTGACGCGGGCTATGACATCGCGCTGCACGTAAACCGCTCCCGCGATGAGGCAGAGGAAGTCGCCGAAGGCATCCGCGCAAAAGGTCGGGATTGCGAGCTATTCAGCTGCGATTTCTTGCACGGCGATGTGGGCCGACTGATCGAGCAGGTAACACAGCGATTCCCAAAGCTGAGCGTCCTGCTCAACAGCGCATCCGCCTACACGCCCGCGCCCCTTGCCGAGACCGACCTTGAGATGCTGGAAACCCAGTTCCGGGTGAATCTGTTTACCCCACTATTGTTAACCCGGCACTTTGCAAGCGCTGTCGACACGGGCCAGGTGATCAATATCATCGACAACAAGGTGGCCTACCACCAGTACCCCTACGCCGCCTATTTGCTGTCCAAAAAGAGTCTGGCGGAGATGACACGCATGGCGGCGCTGGAGTTTGCCCCCCGCATCCGGGTGAACGGCATCGCGCCGGGCGTCGTGCTACCCGCCTCCCAGCGTACCAGCGACTACATCGACTGGCGCATCGACGGGATCCCCGTCAAGCAACAAGGCGAACCCGACCATCTCGTGCAGGCGTTGCATTACCTGCTCAACAACGACTTTGTCGCCGGGCAGATTCTATTTGTCGACGGCGGCGAATCCATCAATGTGGAAGGGCGTCACTCGGAAAACTATCCGGGGTAACCCGCAAAGCAAAGGGGCTGCCCGATGGCAGCCCCTTTGCGTATTACGATGCGGCGTTTAGCGCCCGTCAGGCGTATCAACGTCGTCGTGGTCGGGCTTGATGTGATCCGAGTCCGACGCTTGCTGCACATCCTGATGAGAGGCCGGTTGTTGTTCTCCAGCGTCCTGACGGGGAGCCTGCTTGCCGTCTGTTTCCTCGGCGGTGGAGTCGATAACCCGGACGTTCGCGGGCGGTGCGCTACCGTCCTTGTTTTCGCCGAAGTACAGCGTGGTATGCGGGAAGGGTATTTCGATACCGGCTTCATCAAAGCGCAGCTTGACGAAACGGTTATACGCACGCCCAACCGCCCACTGGTCGCCCGGCGTGGTCTTGATCACCACACGGATATTGACCGAGCTATCCGCCAGCGCGATGACCCCGGCAACGGTCATGTCTTCGAGCAGCTTGTGGCCATGCTCTTCGCTGGCCTTGAGGTCCTCGAACGCGACTTTTAGTTGCTCGATCGCATCGTCAATACTTTCGCGATAGGCAATGCCGTACTCGCCGACGTGGTTACCGAACTCGCGCATGTAGTTGGAGACCGTATCGACGCTGGAGAACGGCACGATATGGAAGGTGCCGCTAAGATCACGGATACCCACCGAGCGGATACTGAGTTTTTCCGCCGTGCCGGTAATGCCGCCAACGGTGACCACATCGCCGGTATTCATGGCGTTTTCCACCTGGATGAAGACGCCGGTGATGACATCCTGAACCAGTTTTTGCGCACCGAAACCAATTGCCAGGCCAAGCACACCGGCACCCGCAATCAGCGGGCCGATATTGATGCCGATCTCCGACAGCACGATCATGCCGGTGATGGTCACCATGGCAATGGCCAGTGCGTTGCGGAACAGGCTGAGCAGCGTTTTTGCCCGTGCGGTGGGCTCGCCTACTCCGGTATCCGGATTGAGCTTGTGTTCGATCAGACTGGCAAGCCCCAGCCACGCGCCGATCGCAACGATAAGTATAATGGCCACGCTGATTAACTTGCTAACCAGGCCAGCTCCGGCTTCAGAGGCATACCAGGCGGCCAGATCGAACGCGCCCCAGGCATCCAGCACCACCATGATGACCGTTACCACAATCACCGTGCGCAGAATACGCAGCGCATTGGGCACGTAGCGATTAAGACGCTTTTCCAACAGCGGCAGCTTGCGGCGCATGTCAGGCGAGAGCTGAATGCGGCGGCCAATGGTTTGCGTCAGGAACGACGACACCAAGAGGCCCGCGACGACCGCTGCCAGCGTTTTCAGTGTCGCAAACAGCACAAACGGCAAGGCATCGCCTGGACGAACCAGCGTCAGCACCAACACCATCAGGAAGTAGAGCAGCGCGAACAGGTGCCAAGTGCGGGCGAACAGCTGAAGAGACACACGGCTGGCGGCTAGTGTCGAGCGTGCACCGACGGTATTCAGGTTGTCGCGCAGGCGCACGCGGTTTTTCAGCACCACCGCCACGGCATAAATGAACGCCAGCAGCATGATCAAGGTACCGACCGCCTGACCAATGGCTGCCGACACATAGAAATTGACCAGCGGGACCACGACCATCAGGCCGTATCCCACCATGCCAATCAGGCGGGCTAACCAACGGTTCCAGTAGGAGGCTTCCTGCGCTGAAATCGGCAACAGTCGCAACCCTTCGTAGCGCGAGGAAAACAGCATCCGCACTGCGGCTTTCAAGAGCTCAATGATTAAAAAGGCGTTGAGAAACAGGGATGCCCGAGTGGAGAGGTCGCCAACTTCACCGACCGCAAAGGTGGCAACAAGATTACCGCCGACATAGGCAAGCGCCACCAGCAGCACATCAATCACGGCGGCAATCGCCACGCAAACAATCAAACGCAGCACGGGCGTCAGCCCGGCGCCCTGCTGGGACCAGCCACTGATTTTAGTGAACAACGGCTTCGCCACGCGTCGAAACACCATAAACATGGCGAAGGTGGCGGCAATCACGATACCAAGATTGATCGCCGCGGACATGAATACCGCCATGTCGAAGACGCTCTCGCCACCACCGACAAAGAGGCCACGCACCAGCAGCACTAGTTGTTCGAACTGGCCGCCGACTTCGCCGACAACATTGCTGGTCAGTTGAGCCAGTTGGCGCGGCAGCGACACATCCTCGGGGGCGATATCACTGCCCTGGGCAGCGCCCCCGGGTAGCTCCGATGACTCGGCCACCTCGGACGCCTGGCTGCGTAGCAAGTCGATGAGTTCCTGGCGAGCCTGCTCGTCTTCGAGTAAGTTCGCCAGGGATTCATAGGACTGTGGTTCAGTGGTCTCTGCCCCGTCGCTGCCACCTTCACTTGGTGTACTGCTTTGCGCAAACACGGGCGCAGCAAACAGCGTCATCAGCGCTAGCAGCCAGACGCTGAGACAGGGTAATAAACGTAGTGGCGTCACACCGTAACCTCCCTTTGATGGTGAGTCGTTGCATCAACCTGACGGCTGAGCTAATTGTTTCGACTAATCATACATGCCAAGGAACATATAAGCATTGTATAGGATATTGAGCTTAACATGATTACCTGCACAAAGGCTCGAGCCAGGACGCTGCCAAACCGAGTATCAGTGCATAGCGGGCACCTTTTGCGACCAGTATCCATGCCAGCGCGCGCCACCAGGGCAAGCGTAATATGCCGGCCACGACGGTCAACGGATCACCAATGATCGGCAGCCAGGACAACAGCAGGCTCGCTTCACCAACACGCTGGTACCAACGTTCGGCACGGGCCAGCTGCGCGGGGGAAGCCGGAAACCAACGACGGTCCTGAAAGCGCCGTGCGTAACGGCCCAAGGCTACATTGACCAGGCTGCCCAGCGTATTGCCAGCGGTGGCGACGCACCATAATGCCAGGACCGGCTGGCCCTGACACCATTGTCGCGCGAGCCAGACTTCCGACCCGCCAGGCAATAACGTAGCGCTGAGCAGCGCTATCCAAAAAAGGCTCAGCATCAGGACGCGGGAAGTTGACCACCCAACTGCAGCGTAATCTCATCCGCCACGCGGCGCACCAGCGCGCCCAGCTCCAGTAGCCGAGCCTCAGGGATACGCGCCACGGGGCCTGACACCGAAATGGCCGCCAACGGCATGCCGTGCTCGTCATTGACGCATGCTGCTACACAGTGCAAGCCAATCGCATGCTCTTCACGGTCACAGGCAAAACCCTGGTCACGAATGCAATGCATCTCGTCGAGCAGGGTGTCGGGCTGGTAAAGGGTGTTTTCGGTCACCCGGGGCAATTCACCTTTAGCGAGCAGTTGGGCGCGTTCGTCGTCAGGCATCCAGGCCAGCAGGGCCTTGCCGACACCGGAGGCGTGCAAGGGCGCCCGCGAGCCTAGCCGGGTAATCATGCGCATCATCTGCGGCGACTCGTGCTGGGCAAGAAACACCGCCGTATCAGCATCGCGGATGCCCAGGTTGGCGGTTTCGCCGGTCTCGGCTGTCAGGCGACGTAAAAACGGACGACTGGTGGCGACCACGTCCCGCGCTTCGAGAAAGCTGTTACCGATGCGGAACGTCTTGACATCAATACGCCACAGGCCCTGTTCATTCTCCTGAGTGACGAAGCCCTGACTCTGCAGCGCCTGAAGCAATCGGTGGGTTGTCGAAGGCGCGAGATCGGCCATTTCCGCCAGGGCGGAAAGCGCCAAACCCTCGGGACTGCTGGCCAGGTACTCCAACAGATTTAACCCACGCACCAACGACTGGCTGTGCCCACCGCCTGCTTTGGCCGAATTGGCCGGGCGGCCAACGGTCCTGCGCTTTACGTCACTCACCTGGCTCTCTCCTGAAAAGCTCTCCTGAAGGCACCTCTACTTATAGGTAGGCGCAAAGAGCGTAAGGATAACGTGCCTGTGCGGCCGCTGTCGCGCTTACGGAAACGAATTCCACCACCACCTGACTGCCGGTAAGCAACTAAATAGACGACGCTTTACGCATATCACGGCCCAATGGATGCGGCTCACCACGGGCTTTGGCGAGGTCAATCTGGCGCTGACGCTCGCGCGCCGCCGCACGGGTCTTCTCGGGTAGCGAGTCGATGCAGTGGGGGCAGCTGATACCAGGCTCATAAGCGGACGACTGCATATCTTCTGCGGAGATCGGCCGACGACAGGCATGGCACTGTTCAAACTCGCCTTCGCTCAAGTCATGGCGAACGGTCACCCGGTTATCAAAAACGAAGCACTCACCGCGCCACAGAGACTGCTCTTCGGGGACTTTTTCCAGGTAATTCAGCACGCCACCCTTGAGGTGATAGACCTCGTCAAAACCTTCCTTGAGCATGAAGCTGGAAGCTTTTTCGCAGCGGATACCGCCGGTACAGAACATGGCGACTTTTTTATGCTTCTCGGGATCATAGTGCTCGCGCACGTATTCAGGGAATTCACGGAAGGTCGTGGTCTTGGGATCGACGGCGCCTTCAAAGCTGCCGATCTCCACTTCATAGTCGTTGCGGGTATCGATAACCAGCACTTCCGGATCGGCAATAATGTCGTTCCATTGCTCAGGCTCGACGTAAGTGCCTACGGTGTCGTTAGGGTCGACGTCCGGAACACCCAGGGTGACGATCTCTTTTTTCAGTTTCACCTTGGTACGATAGAACGGCGGCTCGTCACAAAACGATTCTTTATGGTCGATGTCGCCTAGCCGCGGGTCGGCGGTCAACCAGGCGAGCAGCGCGTCGATGCCCTCGCGGGTACCGGCAACCGTGCCGTTGATGCCCTCTTTGGCGAGCAGCAGCGTGCCCTTCACGCCGTTATCCAGCATGGTCTGGCGCAGCGGTTCACGCAGCGCTTCAAAGTCGTTCAGGGTGACAAACTTATATAACGCAGCGACCACAATACGCGGTGATGACGTAGTTGATGACATAGGTACTGACATGACGAACTCCAGGTAGTCGCCCCCGTAAAAGGCGGACCAGGTGAATTAACGAGCGCATTTTAGCAAAAAGTCTGACGTAAAGCGCCCAACCCGATACGTCGATTTATTCGATCTGATCATTGAGAAACCTTCACCCCACGCCCTCAGTCAGCAGGCGTATATTAATTGTCATTCTCCCAACACTCTGGAGTTGATGATGAAGATCCGCCGTTCAAACGAGCGAGGCTACGCCGACCACGGCTGGCTGCGTTCCTACCATACGTTCTCGTTTGCCAATTACATGGATCCTGACCACATGGGCTTCCGTGCGCTGCGGGTGATCAATGAAGATCGCGTGTCCCCTGGACACGGCTTCGGCGCTCACCCCCATCGGGATATGGAGATCATCTCCTATGTGCTCGATGGCGAAATGGCCCATCAGGACAACATGGGCAATGGTGAAGTGATGCGCCCGGGGGACGTGCAGCGTATGTCAGCAGGCACCGGCGTGCTGCACAGCGAGTTCAACCATTCCAAGGAAAACGGCCTGCACTTCCTGCAAATCTGGATCGAGACCGCCAAACGCGGCATTGCGCCCAGCTACGAACAGAAAGCCTTTCCGCACGCTGAGCGGCAGGGCCAGTGGCGGCTGGTGGTATCACCTGACGGCCAGGATGGCTCGGTGAGCGTTAATCAGGACGTTAATCTGTATAGCGCCTTGTTTAATGAAGGCGAACAGGCAGATACACCGAGTACCCGTTATGCGTGGCTGCACGTGGTGAACGGCGAAATGGAGGTCAACGGCGAAACGCTAAGCGCGGGCGACGCCGCGTCGTTTCAACCGGACGAAACATTTACGCTGACCGGCAAGAAGGCGGGGGAAGTGTTGCTGTTTGATTTGGCTTGAGCCAGAGGTTTGAACTCAAAACGGCCCCGATCGGGGCCGTTTTGGCGTTAGTGCAACCGTTTAGTACAACGGTAAGGTTGCTTAACTATTCTGCGCCGAGTAGAGCACGCGAATCTTCAGCGTATGGTCGACCTGCTTCAACGCTTCCAGCGCCTGGGGGCCGTAGGCTTTGTCCACATCGATGACCACGTAGCCAACCTTGTCGTTGGTTTGCAGGTACTGGCCCGAGATATTGATGCCGTTCTCAGATAGCACACGGTTGATCTGCGACAGCACACCGGGCACGTTGTCGTGAATATGTAGCAAGCGATGCTTGTCCGGGTGCGCGGGCAGCGCCACTTCGGGGAAGTTGACCGAGGTCACCGTGGTGCCGTTATCGGAATAGGTGATCAGTTTTTCCGACACCTCGATGCCGATATTTTCCTGGGCTTCCAGGGTCGAGCCGCCGATATGCGGCGTGAGGATAACGTTTTCCAGGCCGCGTAGCGGGCTTTCAAACTCCTCGGCATTGCCCTTCGGCTCGACGGGGAAGACATCAATCGCCGCCCCGTTCAGCCTGCCCGCCTTGATCGCCTGAGCCAGCGGTTCAATTTCCACCACGCTGCCCCGCGAGGCGTTGATCAAGATGGCACCGGGTTTCATGGCAGCAATTTCTTTTTCGCCTACCATCCAGCGGGTGGACGCCAAGTCAGGCACGTGCAGGCTGACCACATCGGCGCGCCCCAACAACTCTTCAAGGCTCGCCACCTGGTTGGCGTTACCCATGCCCAACTTGGTGATCACATCGTAATAAATGACGTTAAAGCCCAGCGACTCGGCGAGCACGGAAAGCTGCGCGCCAATGCTGCCATAACCCACGATACCCAGCGTTTTTCCGCGGGCTTCGTGGGAGTTTTTCGCCGATTTCAGCCAGCCGCCCTGATGAGCCCGGGCATTTTTCTCCGGAATACCGCGCAGCAGCATGATGGCTTCGGCGAGTACCAACTCAGCGACTGAGCGGGTGTTGGAATACGGTGCGTTGAACACCGCAATCCCGCGCTTGAGCGCCGCGTCAAGGTCGACCTGATTGGTGCCGATGCAGAAACAGCCAACGCCCACCAGCTTTTCCGCCGCCGCGAACACGCGCTCATTCAGTTGAGTACGGGAACGAATACCGATGAAGTGAACGTCACGAATCTTCTCGATCAGCGCCTCTTCATCCAGCGATGTAGGCAGATGCTCGATATTTTCGTAACCTGCGTTTTGAAAATTGTCCACCGCGCTTTGGTGGACGCCCTCGAGCAGCAGGATCTTGATCTTGCTCTTGTCCAGGGACGTTTTGGCCATGGCTGAATCAACCTCTATGATCGGCGGCATGCGCCGCTTAACGGTTCGCGGAAGGCCCGTATGGTAGCACATTCGCCCACGCTCTCGCTGGGCTCGCGTGATGAAAAGTGTGCGTTGTCAAGATGAACGCGACACAAGTCGCACCTTCGGCAGGGCCTTGAGGGCAGACGCCACCCCCCGCCCTCGGTGTATACTGTTGGCCTTGTTCTCTGCAGACACACGCGCCGCCCACGTCAGGGCGTCAGGAAAACGGTAGGCATGGCCCAATGAGTGACACCACACCCCCACAAGATTTTGCCACCACGGTTGAGCAACTAGAGACGCTCGTGGAACGCCTGGAGTCTGGCGAACTCTCATTGGAGGATGCGCTGACCGCCTTTGAGCAAGGCGTTCGCCTCACCCGTGACGCACAGCAACGCCTGGATAGCGCGGAATTAAAGGTGCGCGCGCTCAGTGAAGACAGTGAAGGCCGCCTGAACGTTACACCCTTTGATGGCCCCGACGCGCCCACGGAAGATTCTGATGGCACGGATGACAGCAACAAGGAGACGCCACCATGGTAGCGCCCGCCGCCGCTGGGCTGACTATGTTGCGTGACACAAGCAATAATCGCGTTGACGCCACCCTGGCCGCGCTATTTGATACGCAACGGGCCACCGAGCCGCGCCTGGAAGCCGCCATGCGCCATGGCTTGCTGGTGGGTGGCAAGCGGCTACGCCCGTTACTGGTGTATCTGGCCGGCCGGGCGCTGGGGGCCCGCGACGACGAGCTTGACGCAGCTGCCGCCGCCATCGAACTGATCCATGCTTATTCACTGATCCACGACGACCTGCCCGCCATGGACGACGACGACCTGCGCCGCGGACAGCCAACGGTCCACAAGGCCTTTGATGAAGCCACCGCTATCCTGGCAGGCGATGCCCTTCAGGCACTGGCTTTTGAAGTGCTGGCACGCACAGGGCACCCACGGCTTGGCAGCCTGGTGACCACCCTTGCCAGCGCCGCTGGCCGTGATGGTATGGTCGCTGGCCAGGCACTGGACCTCGCTGCCGTTGGTGGCCACCCCAATGTCGAGGCTTTGGAGCATATGCACGCCCACAAGACCGGCGCACTGATCGTCGCCGCGGTTCGTCTGGGCGGGCTGATCGCCGTTGACGAACACGACTCCCGTCTACAGGCGCTGATTCGCTACGCGCGTGCCATTGGACTAGCCTTCCAGATTCACGACGATGTGCTGGACGTGACGGGTGACACCGCCACACTGGGTAAAACATCCGGCGCCGATGCTGCCCGCGCCAAGCCGACGTACCCCGGTTTACTGGGGCTTGAAGGCGCACAGCACAAAGCCCAGACACTCATTGACGAGGCCATTGCCGCGCTTGCCCCACTGGGCAAGAACGCACAGCCATTGGCCGACCTTGCCCACTACATGATCGAGCGCGACCACTAGACAATGCCCATGAAGCTGTTCGACGAAATACCCCGCGAGCGCCCGGCAACGCCGTTGCTCGACTCCTTTGACCACCCCGCCGCCCTGCGGGCCATGAACGCCAGGCAGCTTGCCCAGTTGGCAGACGAACTGCGTGCCTATCTGCTTTACAGCGTTGGCGTGTCCGGCGGCCACTTTGGCGCGGGTCTCGGGGTGGTGGAGCTGAGCGTAGCGCTACACCACGCGTTCAACACACCCGACGACCGACTGGTATGGGACGTGGGTCATCAGGCCTACCCGCACAAGATACTCACCGGGCGGCGTGACGCCATGCTCAGCATTCGCCAGCACGGTGGCCTCGCGGCGTTTCCGCGCCGCGCCGAGTCCGGCTACGATACCTTTGGCGTCGGCCACTCCAGCACCTCAATTTCTGCCGCGCTTGGCATGGCATTGGCCACCCAGGCCCAGAACAAGCCACGCCGCGTCTGCGCGATTATCGGCGACGGCGCGCTGAGTGCCGGCATGGCGTTTGAAGCCCTCACCCATGCGGGGCACGTGGATGCCAACATGTTGGTTATTCTCAATGATAATGAGATGTCGATCTCCGAAAACGTCGGCGGCATGGCGACTTACCTGGCCCGCGTGCTTTCCAGCAAGCCGTATCTTAAGATGCGTGAAGAAGGTAAAAAGGTGCTTTCCCACCTTCCCGGCGCGTTGGAGCTTGCCCGCCGCACCGAAGAGCACATGAAAGGCATGGTCAGCCCCGCCACGCTGTTTGAAGAAATGGGCTTCAACTATGTCGGCCCCATCGACGGTCATGACCTCGAAACACTCACCGAGACGCTGGACACTCTGCGCGACCTGGACGGCCCGCAGTTTTTGCATATCAAGACCGTCAAGGGTAAAGGCTTCTTACCCGCCGAAGCCGACCAGATTGGCTACCATGCGATTACCAAACTGGAAAAGCCCAGCGAGCCCGCTCATCAAACGCCAACCGCCGCGCCTGTGGCGCCCAAAAAACCTGCCAAGAAAAAATACTGCAACGTGTTCGGCGACTGGCTGTGCGACATGGCCGCCGCGGATGATCGCCTGATGGGGATTACCCCGGCAATGCGCGAAGGCTCGGACCTGATTCGTTTCTCCAAGGAATACCCCGAGCGCTACTTTGATGTGGCGATTGCTGAACAACACGCCGTCACGCTCGCGGCGGGCATGGCCTGCGAAGGCATGAAACCGGTGGTGGCCATTTACTCTACGTTTCTGCAGCGCGGCTACGACCAACTGATTCATGACGTGGCAGTGCAATCCCTCGACGTCACCTTTGCCATTGATCGCGCGGGTCTGGTCGGCGAAGACGGGCCCACCCACCATGGCAGCATGGACTTGTCCTTTCTGCGCTGTGTGCCCGGCATGGTGATTCTGGCGCCCGCGGATGAAGCCGAGTGTCGCGCCATGCTTAGTGCGGCCTACCATCATCCGGGCCCTGCCGCCGTGCGCTATCCGCGCGGCACCGGCCCGGGCGTAGCGATTCCCGAGCATCTGGAAGCGCTACCCATTGGCCGCGCCGAGGTGCGCCGCAAGTCTTCAGGCAGTGGCGCCAGCATTGCGTTACTCGCCTTTGGCAGCGTTAACACTGCCGCCGCCGAGGTGGCTGAAAGCCTCGATGCCACGCTCATCAATATGCGCTCTATCAAACCGTTGGACCGCGAAGCCGTGCTCCACGCGGCCGACGAACATGAATTGCTGGTCACGCTGGAAGAAAACGTCATCGCTGGTGGTGCCGGAAGCGCCGTCAATGAGCTCCTGCATGCCGAAGGCGTTCAAGTAGAAGTGCTCAACCTCGGCTTGCCGGACGCCTTTGTGGAACACGGCACGCCTGCCGAGCTGCTGCATGACTGCGGCCTGGATGCCGACGGCATCGAACGCGCGATTCGTGCCCGACTGCCGTAATCTTTTTATTTATCAACGTTAGAGACTGCCATGTTATTTCTGATTGTTATTTTTGCGCTTATCGGCCTCGCTTTCGGCGGCCCCGTTGGTCTGCTGGTGGGTGGCGGCCTGGGCTGGTGGCTGGGGCGACGTATCAAGCGGCGTCTGAATGAGGCGCGGATGCGCATCCAGGAAGGCTTTCTGGACTCGATCTTTTCGGTCATGGGTTGCCTGTGCCAAGCCGACGGTAAGGTCACCGACGGCGAACTGGACGTCGCCGAGAAACTCTTCGACCAGATGCGCCTGCAGGGTGAACAACGCACCCGGGCACGCGCCGCCTTTGAGCGCGGCCGCAGCGACGACTTCGATCTGGACGCCGAGCTTGCCAGCGTCAACCGTCTCACCCGTCATCAGCCCGTCATGCGTCAGGTGTTTCTCCAGGTTCAGCTGTCGGCCATCGCTGCCGACGGCGTTCTGCATGACGCCGAACACGAGATGATTCTGCGCGTCGCCCGCGGCGTGGGCTGCAGCGAGACCGAAGTCCAGCAGATCGAAGCCATGTTGCACGGCGCCGCTGCCAATTCTCAGGGCGCCAGCGAAGAAGCCCTCAAAGACGCTTACCGGGTGCTGGGCGTGTCAGAGGATGCCAGCGACGCCGAGGTCAAGAAGGCCTACCGCCGCCTGATGAGCCAGAACCACCCGGACAAACTGGCCGGTAAAGGGCTGCCCGAAAGCATGCGCGACGTCGCCCAGGCGCGCACCAGCGAGATCAGCAACGCCTATGAACGTATCCGCGAGGCAAGGGACCAGTAGCGTTGCCTATTCGCAATTGCCGCTTATCTCGGCTAATCTTGTACAAACTATTCTAGAATAAAGGCCTTATATCATGCGCGTACAAGTCTCTAGCATTGTCAGGATCTGCCTGGCAGCAGCACTTAGCACACTATCGGTAAGCGCTTTCGCAGAGGCCGATACCAATGGCGAACGACTTTCCGGCCAAGAAATTCGTGAGCTGGTATGGGGAAATCAGGTACAAGGCGAGATGGCTGGTGGTGAAGCCTACAGCGAGGTCTACCTTCCCGATGGCGAAATTGTGGGCGACGGCTATTCTGGAGAGGCTACCATTGTTGATGACACCATGTGTTTCGATTACGGCGGTGATGAAATTGACTGCTATGGTGTCCGCCGCAACAGTGAAGGCAATATTGAGTGGATCAAAAACGATGAAGTGGCCGGTTACGGCACGATCAGCGATGCCCCATGATTACCCTCTACAGCTTTCCTAATTCTCGCTCGTTGAGAGCCACCTGGACGCTCGAGGAGCTGGGCCTCGAGTACCGTTGCCAGCATGTCGCGCTGGATAAAGGCGAGGGCCAGACGCCAGAGCATCTGGCGCGTCACCCCGATGGCAAAGTACCGGTGCTCGACAACGGCGAGGTCATTCTGTTTGAGTCGCTGCCGATTTGCCGTTATTTATCCGAACAGCATGGCAATGGACTTTTGATCCCCGATAACGCCATACAACGGGCGCAGGTCGATCAATGGCTGAGCTTTATCGTCACCGAACTGGAACAGCCCCTGTGGAATCAGGCCAAGCATCAGTTTGCCTTGCCCGCGGATAAACGTATCCCCGCCATATTACCCACCTGTGCCTGGGAGTTTCAGCGCGCCTTGAAAGCGCTGGAACGGCGTTATCAGGGCCAGGAAACATTGGTGGGGGACACCTTTACACTGGCAGACCTGTTTCTCACCCACACGCTAAGCTGGGCCGCCAGCATGAAGCATCGCCTGCCTGATCCGTTGATTGCCTACCACGGACGCCATGCCAAGCGCCCGCAAATGGCACGTGCCATTGCCCGTGAAAAGGCGGCGGCTGAAAGTTAAGCGTTGGTAGCGTGAGGCAGAACGGTGCTGAAGATAGCCGCGTAGTGGCAGGCACTGCCCGCGATGACAAACAGATGCCAAATGGCATGGTTGAAGGGGATGGTGTTCACGGCGTAGAAGATAACGCCCAGGGTGTAAACGACGCCTCCACTGGCCAGCAGCACAATGCCAGTCGACGACAGGTTCGCCGCCATTTCCTCTGAAGCCAGTACGATCATCCACCCCATGAGCAGGTAAATCACCACGCGAAGCACCGCCAGGCGATTGGGCCAAAGAAGTTTGCAGACAATTCCCACCAGTGCCAGCGACCATACGGCGGTAAACAGTCCCCAGCCCGTAGGGCCGCGCATGTTAACCAGCAGAAAGGGCGTATACGTACCGGCAATCAGCAGGTAAATCGCACAGTGATCAAGCAGCTGAAAACGCTGCTTCCAGCGCCTATGGGGGATGCCGTGGTAAAGGGTAGAGGCGGTATACAGCAGAATCAGCGTCGTACCATACAGACTCAGGCTGACGATCTTCCAAGGGTCAACATGGGCCGCCAAGCTCGCCAACACCAACAACACGACCATACCGACCAGACTGAGTACCGCTCCCAGCCCGTGGGAGATGCTATTCAGGCGCTCTTCGATAACGCTGAATTTATCCTGACCAGCCAACGGTTTTTCATGCTGTTCGTTACCAAAGGTTGCCATTCTGGATGCTCCTGAGCGACCCATCACCCCTTGCGCTCAATATCCACGTCGCTTGCCTGGGTAAAATCATCCAGCGCCATCATGTGCCCCAGCTTGCCCGCCTTGGTAGTGAGGTACTGTTCGTTGTGCGGGTTCAATCCCGTGGTAATGGATAAGCGCTCGACCACATTAACACCATCACGGGTCAGGGCATCGACCTTACGCGGGTTGTTGGTCATTAACCGCAACGACGTAATATCCAGGTGGTCGAGCATCGGCACGCACAGGTCATAACGGCGCATATCGGCGCCAAAGCCCAATTGCTCGTTCGCCTCGACGGTATCGGCCCCCTGGTCTTGCAGGTGATAGGCACGAATTTTGTTCAAAAGGCCGATACCACGGCCTTCCTGACGCAAGTATAGCAGCACGCCACGGCCTTCCTCGGCAATCCGCTTGAGCGCTTCCTGTAGCTGATAGCCGCAGTCACAGCGCATCGAAAACAGGGCGTCACCGGTCAGGCACTCCGAGTGGACACGCCCCAACACCGGTTCATCGCCGGTCACATCACCCAGCGTCAAGGCGATATGATCCTTGCCTGTGGCTTCGTCTTCGAAACCATGCATGGTAAACGTGGCCCAGGGCGTGGGCAGGTGTGAAGCGGCGATGAAGCGAATGGTCACAGGTTACCTCGCTGATTAACCAAACCAGTTAACCACACCAGTGTTGGCAAAATGGTCGTGTAGTTTAGCAGGAAGCGGCGGTCGGCTCACGATTAGCGTGACGGAAAAACGTCGAGAAAAATCGGCGTGGTGCGACAATTTTTGCCATGGGTCGCGCCGCCTTGCGGTCTATCTTCCAGTACAATAGCTCCCTACAATGCGGGCAAACTTCTCAAGAGCAAGTGTCTATGAACCCCACACCTTTGCAAAACGATCGTTTTCTTCGCGCCTTGGCGCGCGAGCCCGTTGACCGCACGCCCGTGTGGATGATGCGCCAGGCAGGGCGCTATCTTCCGGAATACCGCGCTAAACGCGCCGATGCAGGTAGTTTCATGGACCTTTGCCAAAACCATGACCTGGCTTGCGAGGTAACGCTGCAGCCTCTTGAGCGTTTCCCGCTGGATGCCGCCATCCTGTTTTCGGATATCCTGACGATTCCCGACGCCATGGGCCTGGGGCTGTATTTCGAAACCGGTGAGGGCCCCAAGTTCAAAAAGACCGTGCGTACCGCTGATGAGGTTGCCGCGCTCCGCGTTCCCGATGCCGAGCGCGACCTGGATTACGTGATGCGTGCGGTGTCCACGATTCGCCGTGAGCTGAACGGCCGCATGCCGTTGATTGGCTTCTCCGGCAGCCCCTGGACACTGGCTACCTATATGGTCGAGGGCAGCTCGAGCAAAGATTTTCGCCACCTGAAAACCATGCTCTATGACACGCCGGATACCATGCACCAGTTGCTGGACACCCTGGCCCACGCGGTGACCGACTACCTTAACGCGCAGATTCGTGCGGGCGCCCAGGCGGTACAGATTTTCGATACCTGGGGCGGCGCGCTGACCACCCCGGCGTACCTCGAGTTTTCGCTGCGCTATATGGAGCAGATTGTCGCCGGGCTGATCCGCGAGCATGACGGGCGCCGGGTGCCAGTGATTCTGTTCACCAAGAATGGCGGCCAGTGGCTGGAACACATCGCTTGTGCCGGGTCCGATGCCGTGGGCATCGACTGGTCCACAGAGCTTTCCGATGCCCGCGCCCGGGTCGGCCACAAGGTCGCGCTACAGGGCAACCTGGACCCCAACGTGCTGTTCGCGCGGCCTTCCGCGATCCGCGCCGAAGTTGCCCGCGTGCTGGAAAGCTACGGCCATGGTCCCGGGCATATCTTTAACCTGGGCCACGGCATCAGCCAGTTCACCAACCCGGATCATGTCACCGCCTTCATGGAAGCGCTGCACGACCTTAGCCCGCAATATCATCAGAGCATCGCGATCCAATCGAACGATGCACATCCGGGAGCCCAGCCATGAGCAAATTACGTGACGACCAGTGGTTTACCGAAGTCTTCGATAGCCACGGCAGTGCTTTCTCGCTGAAAGTCACTGATAAACTGCTGGATGTGCAAAGCGCCTATCAGCACCTGGAAGTCTACGCCACCGAGACCTATGGCAACCTACTGGTGCTGGACGGCTGCGTGATGCTCACCGACCGCGATAACTTTCTCTACCACGAGATGATTGCCCATCCGGCGTTGTTCACCCATCAGGCCCCCAAGCGGGTGGTGATCATTGGCGGCGGCGACTGCGGGACACTCAAAGAAGTATTGCGTCACCCTGGCGTTGAACACGTCACCCAGATAGATATCGACGAGGAAGTCACCAAAGCCTCCGAGCGCTTCTTTCCAGCGCTGGTGGAATCGAACAATGATCCCCGCGCCGAGCTGCTGTTCGCCGATGGCGTCAAGTGGGTGGACGATACCCCCGACGAGAGCATCGATGTACTGATTATCGACTCCACCGACCCGGTTGGCCCAGCCGAGGGCCTGTTTAAAACCGATTTCTTAAGGCGCTGCCATCGCATCCTTAAAGACGGCGGCGTCATGGTACAGCAGAGCGAATCGCCGCTTTACCATAGCGGCACCATCATTCGTGAACTGCGCAACGACATGCAGGAAGCCGGGTTTGACAGCGTCGCCACGCTGCCCTTCCCGCAGCCAGTGTATCCGTCCGGCTGGTGGAGCGTGACACTGGCAGGCAAAAACACTGACGTGAACACCTTTCGCGAGCAGGCAGTTGCCAACCACGACCTGCCGCTTGAGTACTACACGCTGGAAGCCCATCGCGGCGCACTGGCGTTACCACCGTTCATGCGCAGGGCCATCGCCGCCAAATAATCCCGCCAGAAAACCGCTTTTCATCATTGCCCACTGCCTCCCCGCCCCACAAAGGTGCATGGAGGGTGGGCATTTTTATTTTTTGCACCTAGACGTTCGTATCAAACGTTCGATTTATCGTTGAAAAGCGCTGAATCAGCGCCTGTACCCCTTTTGGCATCTTCCTTGCTAGGTTTAGTCACATGCTACGGCATGGATAACGATTTCAAACAATTCGAGGGAACCTACATGTTGAATAAAAAACACTTGGCGCTGCTGGTATCTGCTGGTTCGATTACCCTTGCGGGTATGACCACCGCTCAGGCCGACACGCTGGAAGATACCCGGGATAACGGCGCCGTTCGTTGCGGCGTCAGCGATGGCTTACCCGGCTTCTCGGCACCGGATGACGATGGCAATTGGCAAGGGCTTGACGTTGACGTCTGCCGCGCCGTCGCCGCCGCCGTACTCGGTGATGCCGACGCGGTTGACTACATTTCCCTCAATGCCGTAGAGCGCTTCACGGCCCTGCAGTCTGGCGAAGTGGATGTACTGTCACGCAACACCACCTGGACCACGACGCGCGACACCACGTTGGGTCTCAATTTCACCGGCGTAACGTTCTATGACGGCCAAGGCTTCATGGTGTCACGGGATCTGGGGATTACGGGCGCAGATGAGTTAAACGGTGCGTCCATCTGCATTCAGTCAGGTACCACCACCGAGCTAAACCTCGCCGACTACTTCCGTGCTAATGACATGGAATTCAACCCCATCGTATTTGATACCTCCGAACAAACCGTGGGCGGCTATCAGGCAGGACGCTGTGACGTACTGACATCCGACACTTCTCAGTTGGCCGCCCTGCGTATCCAGCTAGATAACCCTGAAGGCTCAATGATTCTTTCGGACGTGATCTCCAAAGAACCGCTGGGCCCCGTGGTACGCCAGGGCGATGATACCTGGTTCAACATCGTGAAATGGTCGCTGTTCGCCATGATCAACGCTGAAGAATACGGTGTTACCAGCGAAAATGTCGACGAGATGACATCGTCTGAAGACCCCAATGTTGCACGACTGCTAGGCCAGGATGGCAACTACGGCGAAGGCATGGGACTGGAGGCTGACTGGGCCTACAACATCATCAGCCAAGTCGGCAACTACGCTGAAAGCTTCGACCGCAACGTGGGCATGGGCTCACCGCTTGAAATTGAACGCGGTGTCAACGCCCTGTGGACTGACGGTGGCTTCCAGTATGCTCCGCCGATTCGCTAAGCGTCTCGCTTGACCCCTGGCCCGCCATGCCCTGTTGCCAGGGTATAGGCGGGCCATCTGATTGACTTTCCGTATCGCGGAGACGCCACCCATGTCTGTACGACCCAATGCTCGCCCCGTCGGCCAAAAGCCGCCGTTCTGGCGAGACCGCGCGAAGCGCGCGCTTATTTTCCAAATCCTCTTAGTCACCGCTGTGGTGGCTTTTCTTATCTATATAATCGGCAACACCCAAGCCAACCTTGAGGCTCGAGGCATCACCACTGGCTTTGGCTTTTTAAGCAACACCGCCGGCTTCGGTATTGGCCAGACCTTGATCGAGTACTCCTCCCAGAGTAGCTACGGCCGTACTTTCGTGATCGGCCTGCTTAACACGCTGCTGGTCGGTGGATTGGGGGTGTTGGCCGCCTCGATTATCGGTTTTATTGTCGGTATTGCGCGGCTTTCGCCCAATTGGCTGATCGCTAGGTTAGCCAACGCCTACATCGAAACCTTCCGTAATATTCCGCTGCTGTTGCAGATTTTCTTCTGGTACTTCGCGGTACTGCGGGCTCTACCCAGCGCCCGGGAGAGCATGGCGTTTGGCGAAGCCATCTTTCTCAATGTGCGTGGGCTATATCTGCCCCAACCGCTTTTCGAGTCAGGCTTCGGACTGATTCCTGCCACCTTTGTGGTGGCGATCGTTGCCAGTATCGCGCTGATTGTCTGGAATAAACGTCGCCATGAAGCCACCGGCAAACGCCTGCCGGTTTTCTGGATGTCCCTGGTGATTATTTTTGGTCTTCCACTACTGGTGCTCGTCGTCACGGGTGTACCGGTGACCTGGGAAATGCCGGTACTGCGCGGCTTCAACTTTGGCGGTGGCATCACCATCATTCCCGAGTTTCTAGCCCTGTGGCTGGCGCTGTCCATCTACACCGCGTCGTTCATTGCCGAAATTGTGCGTTCGGGTATTCAGGCGATCCCTCATGGGCAAACGGAAGCCGCCCAGGCACTCAGCTTGCCGCGCAAACTCGTCCTGCGTCTGGTGATCATTCCACAAGCCATGCGGGTCATTATTCCGCCACTCACCAGCCAATACCTCAACCTGATAAAGAACTCTTCCCTGGCCACCGCCATCGGTTATCCCGATCTGGTCTCGGTGTTTGCTGGCACCACGCTCAACCAGACCGGTCAGGCCATCGAGGTGATTGCCATGACCATGGCGGTTTATCTGATCATCAGCTTGCTGGTGTCCATGTTCATGAACTGGTTCAACGCTCGCGTTGCGCTGGTCGAACGCTAGGCCGGAGACGACCTTTATGATTCACAACAAAGACATGATACCCGAGCAGCCTGCTCCGAAAGGCACCATCGGCCCCATTGCCTGGCTACGCGGCAACCTGTTCAACGGCCCCATTAATAGCCTGTTCACGCTGTTGGGCCTGTATGTCCTGTACCTGCTCGTGGTGCCCACGATCCAGTGGGCGTTTATCGATGCCAACTGGGTGGGCGATAGCCGCGAAGACTGCACACGGGCCGGCGCTTGCTGGGTATTCGTCAACGCACGCTTTTCCCAGTTTATTTATGGGCTCTATCCCAGCGAGGAGTACTGGCGCGCCAATATCGTGTTTGCCATGTTCGCCGGCATTATCGCCTGGCTGGTGATCCCCCGCCTGCCGCTCAAGCGCTGGGTGGCCGTGTTTGCCTTGCTGGCCTTCCCGGTCATCGCCTATGTGCTGCTGCACGGCGGCTATTTCGATATGCCGCGCGTTTCCACCCACCGCTGGGGTGGCTTGATGCTGACACTGCTACTGGCCAGTGTGGGGATGATTGGCGCGCTGCCTATCGGCATTGTGCTCGCCCTTGGGCGGCGTTCCCAAATGCCGATTGTCAGAACGTTCTGTGTCATTTTCATCGAGTTCTGGCGCGGCGTTCCGCTCATCACCATCCTGTTCATGGCATCAGTCATGCTGCCCTTGTTTTTGCCCACAGAGCTGAGTGTTGACCGCCTTATCCGCGCGCTGATCGGCTTGACCTTGTTCCAGAGCGCCTATATGGCGGAGGTGATTCGCGGGGGGCTGCAGGCGATCCCCAAAGGCCAGGATGAAGCAGCGGCAGCGCTGGGGATGACCTACTGGAAACGCATGGGGCTGATCATCATGCCCCAGGCGCTGAAGATGATGATTCCCGGTATCGTCAACACCTTTATCTCGCTGTTCAAGGACACCACCCTGGTGATGATCATTGGGCTGTTTGATCTGTTGGGTATTGTGCAAGCGGCACTTTCCGACTCGCGTTGGCTGGGTTTCTCGCTAGAAGGCTATGTGTTTGCCGCGTTCGTGTTCTGGATTTTCTGTTTCAGCATGTCGCGCTACAGCCAGTACCTGGAACGCAGGCTAAATACCGGTCATAAGCAGTAGGTCGTCGACAACGCTTCATGCCGCTTTCTTTATGATTTTGAGTAGGATATCAACATGACACAAGCAGCCACCAACGATTCCGACCTGATGGTCGAGATGCATAATGTCAATAAATGGTTCGGCGATTTTCACGTGCTGCGGGACATTTACCTGGAAGTTAAACGGGGCGAGCGTATCGTAGTGTGCGGCCCCTCGGGCTCGGGTAAATCGACGCTCATTCGCTGTATCAACCACCTTGAAGAGCACCAGAAAGGGGATATCACCGTCGGCGGTGTCGCACTGACTCAAGACGTTAAGCGTATTGAACAGATTCGCCGCAGCGTCGGCATGGTGTTCCAGCACTTCAACCTGTTCCCCCATTTATCGGTGCTGGAAAACTGCTGTATTGCCCCGATGTGGGTACAGAAGAAACCCCGCAAAGAGGCCGAAGCGCTGGCAATGGAATACCTGGAACGGGTGCGCATTGCCGAACAAGCCACCAAATACCCCGGGCAGCTCTCTGGCGGCCAGCAGCAGCGCGTGGCGATTGCCCGTTCACTGTGCATGCACCCTGACGTCATGCTGTTTGACGAGCCCACCTCGGCCCTCGACCCTGAGATGATCAAGGAAGTGCTGGACGTCATGGTGGAGCTGGCCGAAGAAGGCATGACCATGATCTGTGTGACCCACGAAATGGGCTTCGCCAAAACCGTCGCTGACCGGGTGATTTTCATGGACCAGGGACAGATAATTGAAGAGAACGCGCCTGAGCCATTCTTCAACAACCCGCAGTCCGAACGTACTCAGCTGTTCTTGAGCCAGATTCTGGGGCATTAATCCACACCCTCTTCAGCAAGGCGGCTGTTGATAAGTACGTCATTATGGGCCTCGCTTGAGGCCCATAATGCTTATAAGACGTTTAAACACGCATTAAAAAACAATGTACAAAGGATCGCGACACCATGGAAAAGCTATTTATCGACCGGGCGCCCCAGCCTATCGCGCCCTTTTCCCACGCCTGCCGCGTGGGCGATCTGGTATTTATTACCGGACAAATGCCCACCGTGCCGGAAACCAACGAAATGCTGCTCGGCACTTTCACCGAACAGACCCATCGTGTCATGCAGAACCTGGCGATTGTGCTGGAGGAAGTGGGAAGCAGTTTCGAGCACGTGGTGCAGTCGCGGGTGTTTATTACCAACATGGGCCACTTCGACGAGGTCAACAGGGTCTACGCGAGCTACTTCCCGCAGCCGTTACCCACGCGTACCTGCATTGGCGTCACGGGACTCGCCGGTGGTGCCGACGTGGAAGTCGACATGATTGCCTGGATCCCACCGTCTGAAGGCAACTCTTAGGGCCCTATCAACGTAATACTGGCAGGCAATAGCGCTGCCTGTTCACGGTGCTGGCCAAGCGGTTTTCCAGCAAGCGCCGTGAGCAGGATCTGCAGCGGATCGCCGTGGCTGACCAGGGCGATGGTTTCCCCGCTGGCCGCTTGCTCCCAGTCGTCTATCACCGCTCGCATACGCTTTGCCACCGCGCTCACCGCCTCCACCTGGAGGTGCTGATGCTCGGCGTCCTGGGCATCCAATACCCATATACTGGGATAGCGTTCATCGCTCTGCCCCTCCAACTCGCCAAAATAGCGCTCCCTTAAGCGCGTCTCCACGCTTGGTGTGAGTCCAAACGCGTCGGCAATGTGGGCAGCCGTTTGCGACGTGCGCAAAAAGTCCGAGTGCACCACGCGAGTGGGTATCGGCCACTGCCAGTCAGCCACCCGTTGGGCAAGTTGCTGCTCACCCTGCTCGGAAAGCCCGAAGTTCGTCACGCCGTGTTCGGGCGAGCTGACAATCACCCCCTGTTGATTCGCCTGGCTATGGCCGTGGCGTATTAGCAAATAGCGATTGCGCCAATGGTCGTAAGGCGCCTGTAAAGTATTTGACATAAGTTTGTCACAAACCCTAGATTGAAAGTGTCTACTTTCGAAAATAATCATCCTTCGCATCAAATGTCCACTTATGAAACATTTCCCGCTTTCTGAGTAGAAAATCCCAGCGAAGGGAAGCGATAACACAAAAACAACACACAACGAGGCTTATTATGACAACGCCGCTCTTTCGCAAGCGCCCGCTTGCAATGCTCACCGCTGTATCGCTATTGCCGCTCGCACTGCTATCCACCCAAGCCTACGCTGAATGTGAGCGTGGCGACCTGACGGATATCTACTGTGACGCCGATGGGGATATGGTGGCTGACCGGCCAAGCGATGAATCGGAATGGGCCAACCCCGATACGCTGATCTTCGCCTACACCCCGGTCGAAGATCCGGCCATTTATTCGGATATCTGGCAGCCCTTTATCGACCACCTTGAGGAGGTTACCGAACGCGATGTGCGCTTCTTCGCCGTGCAGTCAAACGCCGCTCAGGTCGAAGCCATGCGCAGCGGTCGGCTGCATATTGCCGGTTTCTCCACCGGCCCCACGCCCTTTGCCGTGAATCTCGCCGGTGCAGTACCGTTTGCCTTGATGGGCTCCGACGACGGCCGATTCGGCTATACCCTGCAGCTGTTCACCCATGTCGACTCCGATATCCATGAAGTGGAAGACCTCAAGGGCAAGCGCGTCGCCCATACCTCGCCGACCTCCAACTCGGGTAACCAGGCCCCCCGCGCGTTGCTGCCCGAATTTGGCATCACCCCCGGTGAAGATTATGAAGTGATCTACTCCGGCAGCCACGACCAGTCCATGCTCGGCGTTGTCGCTCAAGACTATGACGCCGCCCCGGTGGCATCGGAAGTCGTCGAGCGCATGGCCGCACGGGGTCTTTATGATGAGGAAGATGTTCGCCTGATCTACGAGTCCGACAGCTTCCCCACTACCTCGTATAACTACGCACACAACCTGCACCCGGATCTGGTCGACAAAATCGAGGAGGCCTTCTTCAGCTTTGATTTTGCGGGCACCGAACTAGGCGAAGAGTTTGAAGGCGTCGAGAAATTCATCCCTATCAATTACAAAGATAACTGGCAGGTGATTCGTACCATCCAGTCCGCTAATGGCGTGAGCTATACGCCGGAAAACCTGGAAGAGTAAAACGTTACGCACCGCCATTGGCGGTGCGGTTATTTTTCGACGATGGACGCGAACACATGCTGGAAATTACCAATCTGGTCAAACGTTATGGCCACGATGAAGCCGTGCTGAAAGGGCTTGATCTCAAGGTAGAGGGAAACAGCGTCGTTTCTATCGTAGGCGCTTCGGGGGCGGGTAAAAGCACCATGCTGAGGTGCATCAACCGCCTGGTCGAGCCGACATCCGGCTCCATCAAGCTCAACGGCAACGAGCTTGTGCACCTGAGAGGGGCGGAGCTACGTCGCGCGCGACGCAAGATTGGCATGGTATTTCAGGGTTTTAATCTGCTGGACCGGTTGACCGTGATGGAAAACGTACTGGCCGGGCGCTTGGGCTATGTGAACCTCTACCAGGCGATTTCACGCCGCTACCCTCAGTCCGATATCGAGCGTGCCTTTGTACTGATGGAGCGCGTGGGCATTGCCCACTATGCCAACAAGCGCGCCGACGAGCTTTCCGGCGGTGAGCGCCAGCGGGTCGGGGTGGTGCGCGCACTGATGCAAGAGCCTGACGTGCTGCTCGCCGATGAGCCCACCGCCTCACTCGACCCGCGTACGTCAGAGCAGATCATGGTTCTGCTGCAAAGCCTGGCAAGCGAGCTGTCGTTGCCGGTGCTGATTAATATTCACAACGTCGCCCAGGCAAAGACCTATACCGAGCGCATCGTGGGCTTACGCCACGGCAAGATGATCTTTGATGGCTTGCCCGCGGACTTCAACAAAGACGCTCTGGATGCCATCTACGGCGGCATAGACGCGCCGGACGATGCGATCACCGATACACCCGCGGAGGAACACGCTCATGACTCCGCCTGACGCCCAGGCATCAACGCCACGCACCTGGAAAAAACCACCATTTATTGCCAACCCCTTGCTGCGCTACGGCTTGATCCTCGTCGGCGTCGTCTACTTGGTCTGGGCCTTTGGCTCACTGCCGTTCAACTGGGCGCGGATTGCAGAAGGCCTTCCCCGCGCAGGGCGTATTTTCGGCGGTGGTTTCCCACCCAGTCTTGAGCGCTATGAGCTGCTGATCACAGGCTTCAAGGAAAGCTTTCAAATCGCCATCATGGCGACGCTGCTGGGCGTTTTGCTGTCGATTCCGTTTGCCGTCATGGCCGCGCGCAACATTGCACCGATGCCGATATATATCATTGGCCGGGCGGTGATCATCATCTCGCGCAGCTTCCATCCGGTCATCGTGGCGATTCTATTCGTCGCCGCCGTCGGTTTTGGTCCTCTCGCAGGGATTTTGACGCTTATCCTCTATTCGATCGGTTTTGTGGGCAAGCTCCTCGCCGAAGAGATCGAAGAAATTGACTGGGGCCAGGTCGAAGCCATGAAGGCAGCAGGTGCAGGCTACGGGGCCATTCTGTTCTATGCGGTCTTCCCGCAGATACTACCGCGCCAGGTGGGGCTTTCCATGTACCAGCTCGACAGCAACCTGCGTGCTTCCGCAGTGGTCGGGATTGTCGGCGCGGGCGGCATTGGCAGCACACTGATGAACGCCTTTGGACGCTACGATTATGATTTCGCGTTTGCGATTCTACTCGTCATCATCGCGGTCATTCTGATCAGTGAAGGCATCAGCGGCTGGGTAAGGAAAAAAATATGGTAGATCACGCTCAACAACTTGCCGACCGCGTCTGGCAGCGTCACAACCCCAGGCAGCGCCTTATCCGCTTCGCTGTGCTTCTCGCGACCGTAATGGTGGTTTTCTGGGCAGTGCGCGATATTGATATCTTCTGGCCCTGGGTGTGGGACGCGCCCAATCAGATATCCGGGCTTGGCGCCCGTATGTGGCCGCCCAGTGGCGAAGGCTTGAACAACATCATTGGCGCCCTGATCGAGACCGTGCATATTGCCACCCTGGCCACTTTCCTGACGATTTTTCTCGCCCTGCCGGTGGCCTATATTGCTGCCCAGAACACGACTCCGAACCGGGCCTGCCTGTGGTTTGGGCGTTTCATTCTCGTCTCCAGCCGCTCGGTGAACACCATTATCTGGGCACTGCTGTTCGTGGCAATTTTCGGTCCCGGGGTACTCGCCGGCATTCTGGCGATCGTATTTCGTTCCATCGGTTTCATCGGCAAGCTGATGGGTGAGGCGATCGAGGAGATTGACCGGCGCCCGGTTGAGGCCATGGAAGCCACCGGCGCCTCCAAAGCCAAGGTGATTGCCTATGCAGTGGTCCCACAGGTCATGCCTGCCTTTTTTGCCATTGTGATTCTGCGCTGGGATATCAACATTCGTGAATCGACGGTATTGGGACTGGTGGGTGCCGGTGGTATCGGGGTTATCCTGCAAGGTTCGATTGATACCTTCGCCTGGCAGACCGTGGCCACCATCTTGATTGCCATCATCGTGCTGGTGCTGATTGGCGAGGCCGTCACGAGCCTGCTGCGGAGCAAGGTGCTTTAAGCCAAGTGTTGTTATCCAGGGTGAGCGTTTGACCTAGCGCTAAACGCTTGCCATGGTTAAGTGACCACTAACGACAAGGAGGATGCGTCACGATGACCACCTATATTGTTGTCGCTGATGCCGCGCGTGCGCGCATTTTTACCCGCGAAGCGCTGACACTCACCGAGCAGGAAAGCTTGGTACACGCCGAAGGGCGCCTGCACGAGGGCGATCTGGTCACCGACCGTCCGGGTGCCGACGTTCACGAATCCAACTCGACCAGCGCGCGCAGTTCCGGTGAAGAGGGAGCCGCCTCCAAACACGAGAACGAGCTGTTCGCCAAGCAGGTCGCCAACCACCTTTATAACGCTCGAGTAGGTAACAGCTTAGAGAAGCTCATCATGGTCGCTCCACCCAAATTCTTGGGCCTGCTGCGCGACAAGCTTGATGGCCCCACGCAAAAACTTGTGATTCATACCCTTTCCAAAGATCTGAGCAAAGCCTCGCTGACGGATATTCAAACGGCCGTGAGCGACCTGCGCTAACCCAGCGACGACATCCACTTCTCACTTGCCTAAAGAAACGATCGCTCTTGCCGATAGACGTGCGTGATCAATGACAGGGCGTGGCACCCGCGCCCTGATATGCACCTCGACTTGAGAGCGACCATGTTTGCATCCCTGCGCGCCAAGCTATTACTCACAACCCTAGTGGCGATTATCCTTGCCCTGGTCATCAATGGCATAGCCAGCTACATCACCGTCAAGCACCACAATACCCAGCAGGTTACCCGCAACCTGAACGCAGTCGTCAATGGAAATACCCTGGCGATTGACGAATGGTTTAACGCCCGATACAGCATGCTTGCCAGTATGGATGAGGCGGCCACTAGCGACGCTCCGCTAGAAGCCCTGCGGCAATTAGCCGACTCCGGCGACTTCATGACGGCCTATATGGCCTACCCCGAGACATCTGACGCTGTATTTTCTGATGGCTGGGAGCCACCGAGCGATTACGACCCACGCCAACGCCCCTGGTACCAGGATGCTGTCGAGGCCAAAGACACGATCATCACCGCCCCTTACGTGGACGCCCAAAGCGGCGGCTTAATCGTCACCTTTGCGCACCCTTACTATCAGAATGGTGAACTGGCGGCGGTGGTCGGTGGCGACATTACCATCCAGGCTGTCATCGAGATCGTTGCGAGCATTGCGCCTACCCCGTCAAGCTTTGGCTTTTTAACCACCGGCGACGGCACGCTGGTCGCTCACCCCAACGCCGAGTTGGCACTAGAGCCTTCCACCGCACTCAGCGACCAGTTGGATGCCGGTTATCTTCAGCAGATTGCGGCCAGCAACGAGCCCCAGGCCCTGACACTGGAGGGCCGTGAGATGTTGCTGCAAGGTGGCGCCGTCGGCGGCAACAGCGATTGGCACCTCATGGTGGCAATGGATGAGCACGAGGCCACCGCCGGACTACGCGGGATTGCCACCACGTCGGTCATCACGCTCCTGATTGTCGCAGTGATAACCGCCATCGCGCTTAGTCTGCTGCTCAAATGGTTGCTGCGCCGTCTTTTATCGGCCCGCGATGCGATGAATGACATCGCCTCGGGCGAAGGCGACCTGACCCAGCGCCTACCGGAGGAGGGTAACGACGAGATCACCCAGATTGCCGCCGCCTTCAACCGCTTTGTGGCTACCATGGACACGGTACTGCAGGATGTGCGCTCCAGCAGTGAATCGGTCCACAACGCCGCCACGGAAATCGCCAACGGCGGCCAGGACCTGTCGCGGCGTACTGAAAACACCGCCTCCAGCCTGCAACAGACGTCTGCCTCAATGGAGGAGATCACCAGTACGGTCGAGCACACATCGACGTCCGCCAAAGAAGCCAACCAGCTATCCCAGGCGGCATCCGATGTTGCCGGCCGTGGCGGCCAGGCGGTATCAGAAGTCATCACGACGATGGAGGACATCGCCGAGTCCTCGGGCAAGATTGGCGATATCGTCTCGCTGATGAACAACATCGCCTTCCAGACCAACCTGCTGGCACTCAATGCCTCGGTAGAAGCCGCACGGGCCGGTGAACACGGCCGTGGGTTTGCTGTGGTAGCGGAAGAGGTGCGTAAGCTTGCTCAACGCAGCAATGACGCCGCCAACGATATTAAAAACCTGATCGAAGACGCCCAGGGCAAGGTCCAAAACGGTTCCAAACGGGTGCACAACGCCGGTGAAACCATGGACGACATCGTCAATAACATCACCCGTGTCACCGATGTGCTCGGCGAAATCACCTCCGCAACGACGGAGCAAAGTGACGGTATCGGTCAGGTGAACATTGCGGTGGCTGACCTTGACCGCATGACCCAGGAAAACGCGGCCATGGTGGAAGAATCGACCACCGCCGCCGAGCAGCTCAAGGATCAGGCCGACCACCTCACCGAGACCATCAGCCGCTTCAAGCTATCGAGCGGCTCAGCTCCCCAGGACACCCGTTTCAGGGCGTCCGATTCACTGCCGCAGCATGCGGTCCTAGCGCATAGAGAGAATTAACAATAATGAAATTTAAGTCTGTCCGCACCCTTATTGCCACGCTGGTCGGTGGCTGCATACTGCTGGTTGTCGCGGCGTTGGTTATTTATTCGGTGATTGCCAACGCCCGCTCCCAGGCACTGGTTGAAAAGCAGACGAAAACGCTGCTCGAACAAAACATAGAGGCTCGCCTGGCAGCGACCGCTTCGGCCCAGACCGAAGAAATCAAGGGCGAGCTCGAACATGCTCTGACGCTTGCCCAAAGCCTGGCGAACACCAATGCCATGCTGGGTCAGGAAGACGACGAGGGCCAGCCGTTGATGACCATGAGCCGCGAAGAGCTTTCGCGGCTTGTGCGTCAGACCGTGGTGGACAACCCCGACCTGCTCGACGCTTTTATCGGCTGGGAGCCCGATGCCTTTGATAGCGATGACTTGTATACCGGCCGTGAGGATCAAGGTTACGGCCCGGACGGTCGCTTCATGCCGTGGTGGTACCGCACCGAAAGCGGCGATATCGAGGTGCTGGCGCTGGGCAATGACATGGAAAACCAGCAGCGCGATGCCGATGGCATTCGGCGCGGGGAATACTATCTGTGCCCCAAAGAAACCAAACGTACCTGCGTGGTCGACCCTCACTATTATGACTACAACGGCGAGACGTTGCTGGTTACGTCGTTCAATGCCCCCATTCTGGTCGACGGTGAGTTCCGCGGCAGCGCCGGTGTCGACCTGTCGGTGGAGTTCATTCAAAGCTTGCTGGAAGAGGCCAATCAGTCGCTCTACGATGGCGCGGGCGAAATCGCCCTGATCGCCTCGCACGGGGCATTGGCTGCGCACACCAGCGAGCCTGACCTGCTCGGCAAGCACGCTGACGAGGTGCTGGGTGAAGACCTCCAGGCCGGCATCGCCCAGGCTCAGCAAGGGGAAAATGTCCGCAGGCTCAACACGGGCCAGGGCATGACCGAGCTTTATTGGCCTTTCTCAGTCGATGAAAGCGGTAACCCCTGGGTGCTGATGATCCGGCTGCCTGAAAGTGCCGTCCTGGCCGGTCTCAATGACCTGCAGACACAGATGGAAAGCCAGCGCGAGGCCTCGACACTCGGCATGATTGGCATGGGGCTGGTCATCGCCTTGCTGGGCCTGGTGGCCAGCTGGTTGCTGGGTAGCAGCATCTCGCGTCCCCTCAAGCATTTGGCCAGCCGCATGCAGGCGATCGCTTCCGGCAACGGCGACCTGACCCAACGCCTGCCGGTACAGGGTCGTGATGAGAGCGCGGCGGTGGCAGAGCAATTCAATGCCTTTGCCGACAAGATCCAGGCCATCCTGCTTGATGTCCGACGCAGCAGTGAATCCGTCAATCACGCCGCCAATGAAATCACTCAGGGCGGTCGCGATCTTTCAAGTCGCACCGAACAAGCGGCTTCCAGTCTGCAGCAGACATCGTCTGCCATGGAGGAAATCAGCAGCACCGTGGCGCATACGACCAGCGCCTCGCAGGAGGCCAGCGGCCTTTCCAAAACCGCCTCGCAGCTGGCAGAGCGCACCGACGAAGCCTTTGGACAAGTCGTGACCACCATGGACGACATCCGCACCACATCGGCAGAGATTCAGGATATCGTCAGCGTCATCGACGGGATTGCCTTTCAGACCAATCTACTGGCGCTGAACGCCTCGGTAGAGGCCGCACGCGCGGGTGAGCAGGGCCGCGGCTTTGCCGTGGTGGCCAATGAAGTTCGCCAGTTGGCATCGCGTGCCAGCGACGCGGCCAAGGATATTCGCCAGCGGATCGATACCTCTACCGAAAAGGTGGCAAGCGGCACGCAAATGGTGCGCGACGCCGAGGCCGCAATGCACGAGCTTGCCGAAAGTGTCTCCCGAGTCACCCAGATGCTGGGCGATATCAGCACGGCGGCTGGCGAGCAGAATGACGGTATCAGCCAGGTCAGCATTGCGGTTACCGACCTGGACCAGATGACCCAGCAGAACGCCGCGCTGGTGCAGGAGTCAACCACCGCTGCCGAGCAGTTGAAAGACCAGGCCGACTATCTTGCCGAGCTGGTGGGCGGATTCACCTTGGAGGAAGACCGGGACCGGTCGGCGTTACCGGCCCCTGGAAAGCACCGTTAAGGAGAAGAGCGCCGTTAAGGAATCGGTGGCATGGGGATGTCATCGCTACGCTTGGCGTTAGCGGTCATCTCCCGACACAGCCGCAGGAACTCGCGCACACCGGTGGTGAGGTACTTGTGGCGGTGCCAGATAAAGGTGAACTGGCGTTTGAGATCCAACTCCGGCGTGGGCAGCGGAACCAGGCTGCCCCGCCGGAAGGCATCGCGCAGCGCCAGGCGCGAGACACAGCCGATCCCCATCCCCGACTCCACCGCCCGCTTGATGCCCTCGGTATGCTCAAGCTCCAGCAGCGTGTTGAAGCGACTGCGTCGGTGGCGAGCGGCGTGCTCCAGGGTCACCCGCGTTCCTGACCCCTCCTCGCGCATGATCCAGTCCTCCCGCATCAACTGTTCAAGCTCCAGGTGGGTCTTGCCCGCCAGGGGATGGCGCGGCGAACAGAAGACACACAGCTCGTCCTCGACCCACGGCTGGCTGATGATCATATCGTCATCACACGGCCCTTCGATCAACCCCAAATCCAGCGAGTGCTGACGGACGCCCTCGATAATATGCCGTGTATTGCGCACTGCCAGACGCACGCGGCTACCGGGATAGCGCTGCATAAAATCGCTGATCAAAAGCGTTGCCAGATAATTGCCGATGGTCAGGGTAGCGCCAACATCCAGCGATCCCACCCCTTGCTGACCACGCAGTAATTCCTCCACCTCTTCGGCACGGTCCAAAAGCGCCACTGCCTTGGGCAGCAGTTGGAAGCCAAGGGCATTGAGCTTGAGGCGCTTGCCCACGCGATCGAGCAGTTGGCAGTCGAACTGGCGCTCCAGCTCGGCAAGTGCCGTACTGGTCGCCGACTGGGACATGGCAAGCGCGCGGGCCGCATGCGACACGCTTTCGTGTTGGGCAACCGCAACAAAGACTTCCAACTGACGCAGGGTATAGTGCATGGGGTCTGACCTTTCACCAAGACGCTATATCTATTTTAAAGATAAGCGTTATCAAGATTATTTACTTAACAGATATACCATCCTTTGCTTAGACTTGCTGGCAACTTGATATCTATTTTTTATTCTTTTTTTGAATATTCGTGGCGTTGATGGCGTCACTGACGGAGGAAATGGCATGAGTAAGTTCGCCCTGGAAGATGTCCTCAGCGTTCACCACTGGAACGACACCCTATTCAGCTTCCGCACCACCCGGGAACGCAGCCTGCGCTTCAAGACCGGCCAATTCGTCATGATTGGCCTGGAAGTCGACGGCAAACCGTTGATGCGCGCTTACTCGATTGCCAGCCCCAACTACGAAGACCACCTCGAGTTCTTCAGCATCAAAGTCCCCGACGGCCCGCTTACGTCGCGCTTACAGCACCTGCAGGTCGGCGATCAGATCATGGTCAGCCGCAAGCCGACCGGCACGCTGGTCACCGACGACCTGCTGCCCGGCCGCAACCTCTACATGCTGTCCACCGGTACCGGCCTTGCGCCCTTCCTGAGCCTGATTCAGGATCCGGAAGTCTACGAGCGGTTCGAGAAAGTCGTGTTGGTTCACGGCGTCCGCGAAGTCTCCGAGCTGGCCTATGCCGACTTTATCACCAAGGAGCTGCCCGCCCACGAGTACCTGGGTGAGGAAATCTCCGAGAAGCTGGTCTACTACCCGACCGTTACCCGTGAAGAGTTCCACACCATGGGCCGCCTGACCGACCACATCCGCACCGGCAAACTGTTCGAAGACACAGGGCTTCCGCCCATCGACCCGCGCCAGGACCGTGCAATGATTTGTGGCAGCCCGGCCATGCTCGACGACACCAGCGCGCTACTCGACGAACTGGGCCTGAACATCTCGCCACGCATGGGTGAGCCGGGCGACTACGTCATCGAACGGGCTTTTGTCGAAAAGTAACGCTCTCAACGAGTCACTCTTTCAACGAGTCACTTCCTCAACAAGTAGCTCTCTCAGCGACAACTCGCCCAATAAAAACCCCCGCCACTCGGTGCCTAACAGCATCGCTTGGCGGGGGTTTCGTGTTCTGGCGCGCGGGTCGTTATACCGCGTCTTTACCGGTCTCGCCGGTACGGATACGAATCACTTGCTCAAGCGGCATGACGAAAATCTTGCCATCGCCGATCTTGCCGGTATTCGCTACCTGGGTGATCGCCTCGATGACCTGCTCGACCATGTCGTCGTCAACCGCCACTTCGAGCTTCACTTTGGGTAGAAAATCAACCACATATTCAGCACCGCGGTATAACTCGGTGTGGCCCTTCTGACGACCAAAACCTTTGACTTCGGTGACGGTAATGCCCTGTACGCCAATGTCGGAGAGCGATTCGCGCACGTCATCAAGCTTGAATGGCTTGATAATGGCAGAGATTAGTTTCATTGCGAGATCCTCTAGCTGGGTAGCCATGATAATGAAAGATAACAAGCCTAGCACCCTGCTCGCTATCCGTTACCTATCAGCATACACCGCTACCGGCGCAGAATAAAAAAAGCCTCCCCGTGAAGGGAGGCTAGTAACGAGCACTCGGGCTCTTCTGGTTGGCACCCAATAAGGTTTGGGCGCCGACCCGTTATTTTTTGATACCGAACTCAGGGTAGGCTTCAAGACCGCACTCGGCGATATCGACGCCTTCGTACTCATCTTCTTCGCTGACGCGAATACCCATGATGGCTTTCAGGATCAGCCATACGATCAGGCTGGCAATAAAGACCCAGGCGAAGATACCCAAGATACCGATAAGCTGCGGGCCGAAAGAGGCGCCATCATTGTTCAACGGCACAGCCAGCACGCCCCAGATACCCACCACACCGTGAACGGAGATGGCACCGACTGGATCGTCCAGTTTCAGCTTATCCAGCGTGACGATGGCAGCCACCACGATCAGACCACCGATCGCACCGATAATCGTCGCACCCAGTGCCGAAGGCGACAGCGGGTCGGCAGTAATTGCCACCAGGCCAGCCAGCGCGCCGTTGAGCGCCATGGTAAGGTCCGCTTTACGGAACCACAGCTTGGCAAGAATCAGGGCGGCAATCACACCACCGGCAGCCGCGGCGTTGGTATTCACGAACACCTGGGCAACGTTGTTGGCGGAATCAACCGCGGCCAGTTTCAATTCAGAGCCGCCGTTAAAGCCGAACCAGCCCATCCACAGGATGAAGGTACCCAGCGTCGCCAGCGGCATGTTGGCACCCGGAATCGCATGGATAGAACCATCTTTGCCGTACTTGCCCTTACGCGGACCCAGCACGATAACGCCTGCCAACGCGGCTGCGGCACCGGCAAGGTGTACAATGCCCGAACCGGCGTAGTCAGAGTAGCCAACTTCGGCCAACCAGCCGCCGCCCCAGGTCCAGTAGCCAGATACCGGATAGATCACGGCAGTCATGACGACAGCAAATGCCAGGAAGGCCCACAATTTCATGCGTTCAGCGACCGCACCCGAGACGATCGACATTGCGGTTGCGACAAACACGACCTGGAAGAAGAAGTCGGAACGCATGGAATAGTAAGGTGCGTCATCGCCACCGGCGGTGACCGCATCCACGCTGTTCTCAGCGCCGATCAGGAAGCCCAGGTTGGGCAGGAAGCCACCGGCGTTGCCGGAGTACATGATGTAGTAGCCCACCAGCAGGTACATGGTGCAGGCAATCGCAAACAGCGCGATATTCTTGGTGAGAATTTCAGCGGTGTTCTTGGAACGCACCAGGCCAGCTTCCAGCATGGAGAAGCCAGCGGCCATCCACATGACCAGCACACCGCAGATCAGAAAGTAAAACGTATCGAGCGCGTAGCTCAGATCAGTCAACTCATTCATTGTAAGTTCCCCGTTGAACTAAAGAAATGACCCGTAAAGCCAGGTTTAAACGGCGTCCGCACCGCGCTCACCCGTCCGAATCCGAATAACGTCTTCAAGCGGCGTGACAAATACCTTGCCGTCGCCGATCTTGCCGCTGTTGGCCGCGCTGCAGATCGCATCGAGCACGCTTTCGAGGCGACCGTCGTCCACGGCGACCTCGACTTTTACCTTGGGCAAGAAATCGACCACGTATTCAGCGCCGCGATATAGCTCGGTATGGCCTTTTTGACGGCCGAAGCCTTTAACTTCGGTGACGGTAATGCCCTGAACACCGTTGTCGGCCAGTGCTTCGCGAACGTCGTCGAGCTTGAATGGCTTGATAATGGCGGTGATGAGTTTCATCCCGAATCTCCCCTGCTGGATTAAGGAGCGGCCGAGCCGCCCAAAAAAAGTGCCTGCTCCACTAATGCGCATACCGTGCCATCTGATTTTTTTTACTTATATTTCATTGATTTAAAGGCAATAGTGTGGGGCATACTGGCGACTCACCGCCCGCCATACACGCTAACAAACCGGGTATTGCACCAAAATTGCTCAAAGGCAAAACACAAACGCCCCACCGTAGGGCATCAGCCAGCGGCACAAATTAGCCCAAGAAGCATGCGAATCCCGCCTGGGTTGCGTATCCTGATGATCAGATAGCTGTATCGAGACATTGACCGTTAGGAGAAAGCCATGGCGCCTCAAGACCGTATTAGCCGACTCGCCCAGCAAATCGGCGACCGCTTGCAGAACGCTTCCCAAGCGCCTGAAGATATCCAGAAAGGGGTTCATCAGGTGGTGCGGGGGGCCTTTGACCGCCTGGAACTGGTGTCCCGGGAGGACTTCGATATTTTGATGGACGTATTGCAGCGCACCCGCTCACGGGTAGAAGCGCTGGAACGCCAGGTCGCCAGCCTCGAAGCCGCCGTGGACGCCCAGGCAGCCGATGCCTCGACGCCCGTCGAAGCCGAGGCACCGCCGCTACCCGCAGAGCCCCAGGCGGATTCCGATAACGTCGACACCAAGGAAGATCAAGACGAATCCAAATCGCAATGATGAATGCGAATAGATATCATTGATTATTATTGTGCACATGGTAACGTAATTCGCATTCAATGATGCAGGCAATGCATCAATGCCCCATTTTGATGCATTGCCGAATTTCACCGTTACGTGATGCACGCATGACCACCGCCACCTTCGGCCCTCAAGTCAGTCAACCGCTTTATGAGCTAACACCGGGGACGCTTGCCCAGCTAGGCCAGCGTTTCGGTATTGACTATCGCGTTCGCAATGCACCCGCCGGGGCGAGCGTCGCCACCGGCAGCGTTCGCGACGTTGCGCTGCCTCAAGCAATGCACTTGACGCTTTCCGATCTATGCGTGAACTGCGCCTATAGCTCAGCCTCTCGCCAGACAGTGCCCTGGTTTATCAGCGTGGTACTCGAGGGGCACATCACCGCCCGCCTGGGGGATCAACGCCTGGAACTCAAGGCAGGCGACGGCATGTGCGTCCATTTCACTGCCGAGCAGCCGCTGACCGTTTTTCAGCCGGCTCAGGCAAGGCTGCACACGGTGAACCTGGCAGTGCTCGCCACCACCAACCTGGACCTGCCATCGACGCCCCCAGCGCCGGGCTTATACCCTTGGCGCTTGTCGGACGCCTTTACGCAGATGTTACGCCATACGACCGCCGAACCACTGGCCGACTGGCGCCAGCCACTGATCTGGCAAGGCCTGGCCCTGCAGCTGCTGGGTGAAGGGTTACCCCAGTGTGCGCGGCAAGACCCAGCTCAGGCGCAGCCGATTATACCGGCCCGCGACGAGGCGCGTTTAGCCGCCCTCCATACCCGGTTGGCGTCCCATCCCGAGCACGCCTACTGCCTCAGCGACCTGGCAAGAGAAGTGGCGATGAGTCCAAGCAGCCTGCGCCAGAAATTTCGTGCCCGCTATGGCTGCTCAATTTTTGAGCATCTACGCCAATGCCGACTGGCCAAAGCCTATCAGGCTCTTCAACGTGGGATGAGTGTTCAGCAAGTCGCGCACACCTGTGGCTATCGTCACGCCACCAATTTCGCCACGGCGTTTCGTCGCCGCTTTGGCATCGCACCCCATGACGTCATTTCACAGCGCGCCCCCAGATGAATTTGGCATTGCGCATAGCCAATTTGGCAGATTGCATACCTACTTCCTGCATTAAAAAGTAACAATTCTCATTACTAAAACCATCAAGGGATCGTTACCATGCCAATTTCAGCTTGCCACTTCCGCCCATCGCTGCTGGTCATTGCCGTGGCCATCGCCAGCGGCGTGCCTTTTGCAGCCGCTCAGGAAGCCCAGCGCGACAAACTGGGCACGGTGACCGTTACCGCTCAGCAGGCGGCCACCAAGGTGGAAACGCCGTCGATCGAAACGCCCCAGAGCGTGTCCACCATTACCCGCGAGGATATGGACAATCGTGGCGTTAGCACGGTACAGCGTGCCACCGACTACACGCCCGGGGTCTATAGCAACCAGATCGGCGCGTCCAACCGCTTCGACTACCTGGTGCTGCGAGGCTTCTCCGACGGCAGCTTGAGCAACACCTTTCTTGACGGCCTGAAACTCATCGGCGATACCAACTCGCATAGTTCCCTGCGCGTCGACCCGTGGTTTCTGGACAGCATTGAAGTCGTCAAGGGCCCCGCCTCGGTACTCTACGGCCAGGCCTCGCCAGGGGGAGTGGTGGCACTTAACAGCAAGCGCCCCGAGTTCCAGTCCGGCGGCGAGCTACGCTTCCGCGTGGGTAACAACAACCAGCGCAGCGCCGCCTTTGACCTGACCGGCCCACTCGGGGAAGAACAGCGCGTGGCCTATCGACTGGTGGGCATTGCCAGCGCCGCCGATACCCAGTTTGGTCCGACAGAGGAGGAACGCTACGCCATTGCACCGTCGCTCACCTGGGATATCAGCGACGCCACCAGCCTGACCCTGGACGCCTACCTGCAGGACGAACCCGAGGGCGGCTACCACTCCGGCGTGCCTTACGAAGGCGCCGTGGTCCCGCGCAACGGACGCAAGATAAGCAATAATTTCTTTGACGGCGAGGAAGATTATGAGGCCTATGAGCGGACCCAGCGCATGGTGGGCTATGCCCTGGAGCACCGTTTCAATGACGACTGGACCGCGCGCCAGCAGCTGCGCTATCTCAATTCCGATGTGACCCTGAATCAGGTCTATGGCTTTGGCTGGACGTCACCCACCTCCAATGAACTGGCCCGCTACTACGCCGGCAGCGAAGAATCGCTCGACGCCTGGACAGTGGATAACCAGCTTGAAGCCAACCTCAACGATGGCTTTATGGACCACACCGTGCTGGTCGGGGTCGACTATCAGCAGCGCGACAACGACGTCAGCTGGCCATCAGGCGCGTTTCCCTCGCTGGATGCGTTCAACCCGACGTATGGCGCCGACCCCACGGCGATGTATGCGCCCACCAACGAGCGTCACGAGCTGGAACAGACCGGCGTCTACCTGCAAGACCTGATCGCGCTGGATAACTGGCGCTTCACCCTGGGCGGGCGCTACGACTGGGTCGACATCGACAACACCAATCAGGATACCGGCCAATCGAGCACCCTCGACGACACCCAGTTCAGTGGCCGCGCCGGGGCGGTCTATCTGTTCGAAAACGGCGTCGCGCCTTACCTGAGTTACTCGACGGCCTTCACCCCCACCAGCTTTGTGGATGCCGACGGCGACCTGCTGGCCCCCATGGAAGGTGAGCAATGGGAAACCGGGGTGAAATACCAGCCCAACGACAGCGCCAGCCAGTACAGTGCCGCCCTGTTTCACATCAGCCAGGAAAACGTGGCCACCAAGGAACAGCCTACCGACCCTTACCGCGCGGTGGGTGAGATCGAGTCCCAGGGTATCGAGCTTGAAGCGCGCACCCAGCTCACCGAGGCGCTGTCCTTGCAGGCCGGGTACAGTTTCACCGACATCACCTACGCCAAGAGCGACGACGGCAACGAGGGCAATGACGCGATCTATTCGCCGCGCCACCAGGTTCAGCTGTGGGCGCAGTATGCGTTTAACGACGGCTGGCTGAGCGGCGCCGACATCGGCGCAGGCGTTCGCCACTACGCCGACATTGCGGCTGACCGTGCCAATACGGAAACGGTACCGGATTACACCCTGGTGGACGCCACGCTCGGCTACGATCTTGGCGAGGTAGGCATGCAAGGCGTCGAGACTCGCCTCAACGTCAGCAACCTGCTGGATGAAGAGTACGTCGCCTCGTGTAACTCACTGGAGTACTGCTACTTCGGCGCCGAACGCGGCATTACCGCCAGCGTGCACTACCGGTTTTAATGTCGGCGTTTTAAGTTCAGCAGCTTTAAATTCGCCGCGTCGGCACCGCGCCCAGGCACTCGCCTGGGCGTTTTGTTTGCAAACAATAAATATTACCGTTTAAATACAGCCCTTATTTTCTATTGATGCCGTCATCATGCGTTGTTCCGCTGTGTCTTCTTTGATCACTCGTATTGGCTTGCTGACTGTGTGCCTACTCGGCGGTTTTCCCGTCCAGGCGCAGCTGGCGACTATCGACTGGACGGTGGCTGAAACCTTGATTGCCCTGGACGCCCCCATTGTTGGAGGTGCCCAGAAACAGGCCTACCATGAATGGGTGGGTGAGCCACGGCTGCCCGACGAAGCCGCCGATCTGGGCCTGCGCAGCCAGCCCAACATGGAGCTGCTGGCAAAGATGCAGCCCGAGCGGACCCTGATATCCCCCATGTTTGCCGGGTTAACGCCGCGTTTGGAGCGCATCGCGCCCGTCACCTCCGTCGAGCTTTACACGCCCGGCAGCGACACCTGGCAAGAAATGCAAAGCATCACCGAGCAGATAGGCGAACTGGCGGACCGCGCACCTCAAGCGGCGCAACTGATTGAGCAGACGCATTCACTGATGGCCCGGCTGCGTGACGAACGACCCGACACGGCGCCGCTATTGATGATCCAGTTTATGGATGCCCGCCACGTGCGCGTGTTCGGTGATAACAGCCTCTATAACGCGGTACTGGAGCAGCTTGCTCTGCCCAACGCCTGGGATCAGGCGACCAACGCCTGGGGCTTTTCGCTGGTCGGCGTTGAAGAGCTCGCTCGCTACCCGGATGCCGCTCTGGTTATCGTCGACCCGTTGCCTACTGGCGTCGAGGCGCAACTCGCGGAAAGCGGCCTGTGGCAGCAGCTACCCAGCGTCAAGAACGACCGCCTTTTGCGTCTGCCACCCGTGTGGAGCTTTGGCGCACTGCCCTCGGCGCAGCGCTTCGCCAAAGAACTGGTCGCCGCGTTGGAAGACGCGCCCCAGGAAGCGCTAAGCCCGAAGTGATGGCGGCCTATGCCGTACCGCGCATCTGGCTACTCACCCTCTGATAAATACGGTAGGTTAATCAGCATACGGTAATTAACAACCAGCGAGGGAACGCGCATGACGCTTGCCATTGTGGCGACACGGGCCGGGGTCGGCCTGGACGCACCGGCAGTGCACGTGGAGGTGCACCTGGCCAACGGTTTGCCTGGCTTGACGTTAGTCGGCCTGCCGGAAACCGCCGTCAAAGAAAGCCGCGAACGGGTGCGTAGCGCCCTGGTCAACGCCGGTTTTGACTTTCCCAATACCCGGCGCATCACCTTAAACCTGGCCCCGGCCGATTTACCCAAAGAGGGCGGCCGCTTCGACCTGCCCATCGCGCTGGGCATTCTTGCCGCCTCCGGGCAGATTCCGGTCGACGCTTTGGAAGGCATGGAGTTTGCGGGCGAACTGGCGCTGGACGGCAAGCTGCGCGCGGTACCCGGTATCCTGCCCTTTGCCCTGGCCGCGCGGCGCGCCAAGAAGGCACTGATCATCCCCCGCGCCTGCGCCGATGAAGCCGCGCTGGCGGGAGATTTGCCGGTGCTACCCGCCGACACCCTATGGGATGTCGTCGCCCACCTGCTCGATCAGGAAAAAATCCCGCCCCATCAACTGCCCGCCTCGGTCAAAAGCCCGGCGCCAATGGCCGACCTGGCCGACGTTCGTGGCCAACAACAGGCCCGCCGTGCGCTGGAAGTTGCCGCTGCTGGCGGCCATAATCTGCTTTTCGCGGGCCCACCAGGCACCGGCAAGACCATGCTCGCCAGTCGCCTGCCCGGTATTTTGCCGCCACTCTCGGAAGAGGATGCGCTGGCCGTCGCGGCGGTGCGTTCGGTGTGCGGGCTGCCGCTGGAAGCCGACTGGGGCCAGCGACCCTTCAGACAACCCCACCACAGCTCCAGCGCCGCGGCACTGGTGGGCGGCGGCTGTCATTTTCAACAATTGTTGCGACTAAACAATAATTGCTGCGACAATCTCTATGTTGAGTTTACATAGAGCGCGCCCTTGTGACCGTTTCTCTCAAACAATGCAGAACTTTTAGCTTCCCAGATGGCACCTTTAAAGACGAAGCTGAGCGCTTGGTCGTTTGGTGGTATGGGCCTATCTTCAAGAATAATCGCTTACGAAGCGTCCCTAAAATCCATATCTTCTTGAGAACCATCGACCATGAGAATAACTTAGGAGGCGTGGTTAGACGTGAGACAGTCTTAACGCATGTGGGGCTATTGAGAATCGGCTCCGTATGGGAAAAGGGCGTGAGTAACTCCCGTATTGCCTACGAGGAGAGAAAATTCCCCGTTTCGTTCTCTCCAGGCGGCTGGCGAATCGTCTCCCTAGACGACTTGCTCAGAGAAGGGCGCAGCCTCTATACCTCCTTTCATGATTCGAACTACTTACCCCAGAAAAGTCAGCACAAAACGTACCTGATTGACTTTGACCTCCCGGATGACAAACATCTGCTCATCCCTTGTACAGAGTTTTTTGCACGCTGTTACGGTCGCTCTTCTGAAATTAAGCGTGTCCTCGCCACTTACCGTTGGGAGGAGGTCAAAGAACGGCTTTATCGACCGCTTAATGCACCTGCATCACCGGGCACATGGCCCGTCAGATTTACTCATCGAGTTCATAGGCACGATGCGATTTTGCTCGCACACATTTTGTACGATCCCTATGCCGAGCGGGCTGCCAGAAGAATTTATTCGCAGATTGAAGCCAGCTTCACCCCAGACCAGATGCTTTTAGAGGTTACCCCTTGGTTCCAGGGAAGCGGGGAACTCTCTGTGTCTGGCGTTCCGATTGACGGTGGCAACTCATTTCTAGGGTTGCAGATATTAGGCTGTACGCAGCCCGATGGTGCCACGATCCATCGCGAAAGAGAGAAGTCAGCGACAGTGCCCGCCACCGATGGCGATGATGCTCCCACTCCATTCCCCTATCATCAGCTTCAAGACATTCCCGATGTCATTGACCTGACCGATGATGAAGAACCCGACCATGGCTCTTCTTGGCTGGATATTACTGAGGACGAATTCGTTATTTTAGGTAAGCCTCGCGTTGTCCTGGATAAGCGATATACCCGAAAAAACGTGCCCGATACACGAGGCGTCCCCGTTCCTGGTGACGAAACGCTTTTCTCCACCGGAGAGCCCTATGGGTCAGGGAAGGGAGTGGGACAAGCGTCTATTCACGCCCCCATTACATTGGAGTCGCAGGGCTTTCTACGTGATATGTGGAATGCGCTTCTCTATTTAAAATCAGCCTATCCTACAGCGATTCATAGCGTTAGCTGGTTTACCTTTGAAGACGGCTTCAGCACTTCCCCTGATCCTCGACTAATTAGCCTCGAACCCTTCGGCAAAGACGATGATGTAGAAACGTCCGTGGCCAATTGGGTCTATATGGATACTCAGACCAAGGTTCTTCGCGGGGTACTCGTCATCAAGGTGCATGTGTTAGATCAAGCGCTCTATCTCATGGAGCTCCAACGCCGACAGCCTAAACCCAGAGCTGACGGTAGTGATGAGGCCTCCAAACCTCCCTCCTACAAAGGTTTAGTATTCACACTGAGCCATCAAGGCAGTTTTGAACATTGGCTGCGCCAAGTGCTTTCTAACGTGCGGCACGTAGAAGGTGTCGTTCAAAAACTGGTTCGACACTGCCCAGGGTTCGCCGATACGTTCAAACACCCTAAAGCCAAAAACGAAAACGTTCCCTGCGAAGCTTCAGTGTTGAATGCGTTTAGCAAGATCGGTGTCACGCGAGGAGACCTAGTCTAGTACCAAGCTGGCTCGATGGATGAAAGCAAGGTGGACACTCGTTGATATTTTAGAGCGTGTACTCCCTCTATCGATGCGTCTACCTGGTAGAGCACAGCTCATCTGTGCTGTGTGACACCCTGTTCACTATAGCGCATGCTCACTCCCGGTCTGGGTCTCCCACCACATACGCCTGGTAAAGATCATCAAACAACATATCGGTATGGTGCAGTAGTGCATCATCGTTGTCACAACGCTCTTTAGCCCCGGCCAGCATGAGTTTTAACCCCACGGCCTCCGGCACGGGGGTGCCCCCCACATCCAAGTAGTGGACTAGTTCCGCAATTCTGCTCAAGCCTGCCTGCGACTCAAGGCTAAAACTCGCGAGCAGCACTTCAAACGTCACCTTGTCATCAACATGGGTAAAATGGGCACCATCAAAATCAAACCCTAGCGCGTCTGGCGGACACTGGTTTGGATGCTCAAGCCACACAAAGCGAGCCTCGGGATCAATAAAGCGCTTGATCAACCAAGCCGATGCTAGCCGATCCACCCAAGGGCGACGGCGCGTGGCCCACCATCTCCCGCGAAATGCACAGTGATCAAGCCGGGGGATCTCAGCTTGGATTGGCTGGGGCTCGTCTGGCACAAAGCAACGATTAAAGACGGTCTCCGCATCTGCCAAGGCCATGATAGCGCGCTCGCTTTCTGGCCCTGGGAAAAAATCGATCCCCACTATGCTTTGTAAACGTCGCTGCAACTGGGTCAATTGGCGCTGCGCTTCTCGCTCCTCCAACTGTGGGCATGCCTGCTGCCAGTCAACCACTGCCGCTCGTAAGGCTTTGAAATCTGGCGTTCGATCAAAGAGCGAAGGCAACACATCGACGCTATCTATGGCAGATTCGTCAACCTCGATCAGCAGCGCGTTGCCTCCCAGTTCCCGAATAGCGCCGACTTGCAGCTCCAGCGCTTCCCTTCGCGAGGGGCTAGCTGGCAGTAAGTAGACACCATCTCTGAGTACCACGGCACCTAAACCACGAAGTGCCCGCCAGATACGCATACGGGGTGTGCCCGCCCGTCCACTGAGACGCATGATCAGGATTAACCAGTGTTGTACGTTATCTGTCATACCACCTCTTCCGTTGCATGTATAACTTCACTGTTATACATTCTACAAAACAACACCCCTACATCGTTAAAGAGTGTGCCATGCCGCCCATCACTGAGTCGCCCCATCAAGTACCGTTCCGTGAGGCCGTTAGGGTCTGGTTACGAATCGCAATACTGAGCTTCGGTGGCCCCGCCGGTCAGATAGCGGTGATGCATCGCATCCTTGTCGAAGAAAAAAAATGGATTGGCGAGCGCCGTTTCCTGCACGCGCTTAACTACTGCATGATGCTACCGGGGCCAGAAGCGCAACAGTTGGCTATCTATATCGGTTGGTTAATGCATCGTACCAAAGGGGGCTTGGTGGCGGGCAGCCTCTTTGTGTTACCTGGTTTCATCGCCATTCTGGCTCTGAGCTACCTGTATGCCGCCTTGGGCAATGTGGGGGCCGTTGAGGGGCTCTTCTTTGGCCTAAAAGCGGCGGTTCTGGCCGTGGTGCTTAACGCTGTCGTACGTATAGGCAAGCGGGCACTGAAAAATCAGATAATGCTTGGCATCGCCGCTGCCGCGTTTGTCGCCATCTTCTTTTTTGAGGTGGCGTTTCCGCTGATTATTCTAAGCGCGGCCCTTCTCGGGTATTGGGGAGGGAAGCGTGGCATGACAGCCTTTCAGGTAGGAGGTGGCCACGGTGATGCCGACGAGTCAGTGCTTAGCGACCGAGACTCCCTACTGGGTGAAGAGCTGCCTGCCCATGCTCGCCCCAATCGCCAGTGGTCACTACGCATGTCAGGCACGTTACTTCTATTGTGGTTAACGCCGGTGGTGGTGCTCTTGGCCCTATTCGGCGGCGAGAATGTGTTCAGTCAGATCGCATTCTTCTTTAGCAAGATGGCGGTGGTCACCTTTGGCGGTGCCTACGCGGTGCTAGGTTACGTCACTCAAGAGGCGGTGCAAAATTATGGATGGTTGGCACCGGGCGAGATGCTGGATGGCCTGGGCATGGCGGAGACGACACCGGGCCCGTTAATTCAAGTCGTGCAGTTTGTTGGGTTTATGGGCGCTTATCGTGAGGCCACAGGCCTTGATCCCATGTTGGCGGCAACGCTGGCCGCATTGCTGACCACGTGGGTAACGTTTGTTCCTTGTTTTCTTTGGATATTTTTAGGGGCTCCCTATGTGGAGCGTCTACGTGACAACCGCGCCTTAAGCGCTGCGCTGTCCGCCATTACCGCTGCGGTCGTCGGGGTTATCCTCAACCTAGCCATTTGGTTTGGACTTCACGTTATCTTCGCTGACGTAGGCGAATGGCACGTGATGGGGGCACGACTTTTAGCGCCGAACTTAGCGTCCCTCGATTTACTGGCGTTATTACTGGCGGCAGGCGCGATGGTCGCGATTTTTCATTTCAAGGTGGGCATGCTCAAAGTGCTGGCAGGGTGCGCGCTTATTGGTGTCTTAGCGTCTCTTGTGGTTTTTTAGCCAGCAGTCACCCGCTGATGGCGTTTCCGGCTCGCCTGTATCGCCTTTTGTGTTTTGCTGTGCTTGCTATCGCAAGTCCGGTTGTGAACCCACCTGATCTCCACTAGTATCCCACCTATCCCCCCAGGGGGGATAGGTGGCGTCGCAATGCTCGATAGCGCATACGCTGAACATGTTCTTCTTCCATTAGGTACGCTAGTCATGCATCACCATCGCCTTGACCAATGGCAGCACGATCATACGTTTGGCCAGAACCATAAACGCTCCGGTGAGTTGCGGACGCTCATTGTGGTCGGGCTGACCCTGGCCATGATGGTTTGGGAAATTACGGCGGGGGTGATCTACGGGTCAATGGCGCTGCTAGCCGATGGGTTGCATATGGGCTCCCATGCGGTGGCACTGGGTATTGCCGCCTTTGCGTATGCCTATGCCCGTAAGCATGCTACGAATGACCGGTTCTCGTTTGGCACCGGAAAGGTCAACGCGCTGGGGGGATTTACCGGCGCGATACTGCTGGCCGTGTTCGCCCTTTACATGGTGATAGAAAGCGTGGGCCGCTTTATTCAACCCGTTGAGATCTCGTTTAACGGGGCTATTTTTGTCGCTTTCATCGGTTTGGTGGTCAACGGTATTTCTGCTTGGATATTAGGCGAGGCCGGTCATGATCACCATCATGGGCACGATCACGATCATGACCACAGCCATCATCATGACCATAATCGTCGTGCCGCTTACCTGCATGTATTGGCGGATGCACTGACGTCAGTGCTCGCGATTGTGGCTCTGCTGGCGGGTAAATATGCGGGTTGGGGTTGGATGGACCCTGCCATGGGAATCGTGGGCGCTATCTTGGTCACCCGCTGGTCATGGCAGTTGCTTAAAGAGACATCGACAGTACTGCTGGATCATCAGCATCAATCGATGGAAAACGCCATCAAGCAAGCTGTTGAGAACGATGATGCCCGTGTTACTGATCTTCATGTGTGGTCGATCGGCCCCAATATTTATGCCGCTATCGTCTCCATCGTGGCCCATGAACCCGAGTCGCCCACGGCTTACAAACGCCATATCCAGGCCCACTGTTCCTCTCTCGTTCACATCACGGTTGAGATATTGCCCTGTGAGGAAGACCAGAGCGCTGGCCTGGCGTTAGCTCCTCACAGATAACGCGCAATCGCTTTGAAATCGTCGACATGGTGTTGCTGTTCCGGTGAGAGCGGCCTAAGGGCGTCATCCAGACAGTGCTCAATATGGTCATGGATCAATACGCGCTTAGCCTGCTGGACAGCTTTCTCGACCGCGTGGAGCTGCTGCGCTATGTCGAGGCAGTGGCGCCCCTCTTCCATCATGTGCGTCACGCTTTGTAGATGGCCGCGAGCGCGATTTAGCCGCTTGATGATATCGGGATGCGACTGGTGGGTATGCGGTGTCATGTTCTTTTCCTTTTCATTGTTTCTATCCCCCTAGGGGGGATGTTAATCTATTGGTATCATGCTGCCAACGCTCGCGTTAAAGCAGCATGTATTGTTCAATTGTCACTTTCACTCTGGTTGTTTTTTCCATGCTCCATCGGCTTCGCCACCGTCTTGGCTATCTGATGTTTTTACTAGTGTTCTTGCCTAGCTTGGTCATTACCAGCATTGGCGAGGCGCAAGCCCATGGGGCGGCGAGCATAGTCAGCGACCATACGAGTGATCTCAATGGCCATGGGCATACCCATGGCCACATGCATGAAGACGGTCACCAATTCCCCCATGAGAGTGGCAGTCACTTCCACGAACAAGCAGACCGGTTGGGGGCGAGCATTGCGATTGCACCCAACGTCCGTCATGCCCTGCGGCTAGGCGAACGCCGCGGTTCCCCTCAGCGTCGTGTCTATCGCTTGGAGCGTCCTCCACGGCCAGTCGTCGCGTGATGACTGGGGCCATCTATCCGATGGCCAATACTAATGACAGACCCGTGGAGGTTGCATGTTTCCATCCCAAGTAAGGGGTGTGCTCGGCTTGCCTATGATGGCCCGACGCCACGCCTTAGCTTTTCTAACCCTGCTGTTAATGCTACTGGGAGCCAATGGCGAAGCGCTTGCTCACGCGGTGGCTGAAGGTGACAAGGGCTATATCCAAGAGATCTATGGTGTTCATTTGATCTCATTTATGTATCTCGGTGCCAAGCACATGGTAACGGGGTATGACCACATACTGTTTTTGCTAGGGGTCATCTTTTTCCTCTACCGAATGCAGCATATCGCTATTTACGTCAGCCTCTTTGCCATCGGTCACTCGACGACGATGCTGTTAGGGGTGTACTTCAATATCGGCATCAATAGCTACCTAATTGACGCCATCATCGGACTCTCCGTTGTCTACAAGGCGCTCGATAACATCGGGGCGTATCAGCGCTGGTTCGGCTTTCAGCCCAACACCAAGGTCGCCACCTTGGTGTTCGGTCTGTTTCACGGCTTTGGCCTGTCGAGCAAGATCATTGAATACGATATCTCGCCTGATGGTCTCGTCCCTAACCTCCTGGCATTCAACGTAGGCGTAGAGATCGGCCAGCTACTGGCATTGAGCGCCATTCTCATTGTGATGGGCTTCTGGCGACACACGACGGGCTTCTTACGCCACGCGTATACCGCCAACGTCGCCATGATGTGTGCTGGTTTTATGCTGGTGGGTTATCAACTGACCGGCTATTTCATTGCCTAATTGAGGGAGTCCCTAATGTATAACACTGATCTTCCAACCCGTGCCGAACTACCGTCAACGGGTAAGTTACTTCGCTCTACGCTGATGGCCGCCGTTATTGCTGTCGCTTTGCTGATCACCGTCGTGCTGCCTGCCGAGTATGCCATTGACCCCACCGGTGCTGGGCGCTTGTTGGGGCTGACTGAGATGGGGGAAATCAAGACCCAGTTGGCTGAGGAAGCCGAGCTTGACCAGGCCAACGATCAAGCCATGGCCCAACAGGCGTCTCAACCCTCGGCATCTCAAGAGATCGTCAGTGATCGCCAGCCTGCGCCGGTAAACGATGCTGTTGCTCAGACTGCGACGTCCGAGGCAGAGATAGCTCTCCAAACAGCCAATTCAGCCTCAGCGAGTGATCCCGTCGCACCTTCACCCACTGAGCCTGAAAGGGTGATGACCGACGCCAGCGTGGCTCTGGCGGAGGCATTAGCGACTGAGGAAGCTGCTTCCCAGACGGCGCAAGCGGAAGAAGCATCTCCATGGAGTGATGAAGTAAGCTTTACGCTGACGCCAGGGGAAGGCACGGAGTACAAACTCACCATGCAAGAAGGTGCTATTGCTACCTTTGCCTGGGTATCCGAAGGTGGCCCCGTCAACTTTGATACGCACGGTGATGGCAATGGGAACTCCATTAGCTACGAGAAAGGCCGTGGTGTGCCCGAAGATGAAGGTGAGCTTGAAGCTGCTTTCACTGGCAATCACGGCTGGTTCTTCCGTAACCGCAATGACAACGACGTGACCATTGTCTTGCGTGTTGGGGGGGACTATGGGGAACTGAAGCAAATGCTTTGATATCTCACCTGAACCGCCCCGGCCAATAGGCCGGGGCGGTACACCCATAACGCATCTAACGACAAACAACAGGGTTTACACTTATGTGTGCTTTGGTGCTTGTTAACGTATCAATAAGGCATCTGAGCCCTTATGCAATAGGCAGCCAGTAGCTCACACCCTTCATGCTAACCCGTACCCCGTCTCCTGAATGCTCTATGGTCTGTTGACGGAGTGCTTTTTTAGATACTTTCTTGTCATGAAAGTATTCCATGGCAGTGACGATCCACCGCTCCTTCCACTCCTCCCCTTGATCAGCGGACTTAGCCATTTGCATCATGGTGCGAGCCAACTTTTCTTTTCGCCGTTTTCTTGCCCGTTTCTCATCCACCCTAGGGGTCAGTGTGGTGGCATGTTGGCGATTTAAGAAATTGGTAAACCCCGTCACCGAGGCTGCTTGTCCGGGCACCGCACTCAAGTAACTGTCCACATCGCCCTGGTTAGGTAGCCGCTGTCCCTCTCGGTCAGTATTGAGTAACAATGCGGCTGCCGCGCTTAGTGCAAAGCGTGCGGACGTATGCGACGTTCTGCCCGCCTCAATACGTGCTTCTAATTGCTGCCAATAGGTTTGCAGCACGCTTTCTGATAACGAAGCGGACGGCATGGAACTGAGGCACGCCTGAATACGCCGTTTCTCCGAGCTAATGCGCTTGGCCTGATGATCCGGCTCAACCCCTTTCTCTTCATGCAACCAGCGCATAGGGAGCCTCACACGCCGCAACCCCTCAGCCCCAAAGTGATGGAGCAGTTCCGTATAGCTTGGTATGCGTGACCATGCTTGGTCGAGCTCCAGGAAGAACGATAAGAAATGGTTGATCTTGAGGGCAGCCTTATGCGGCCCCGTGGTGCGAATCAACCATTCACCAAACTCCCCAAATGCCTCACTTAACGCTTTGGCACTGATACCAGCTTGGCCAATAGTGACCCGTTTACGACATGTCCGCGTCCAGTAGCAAGGCTCACAAGCATCGCCTCGACCCGCTGGCATAGGATGACCACACGATGGGCAGGCAACCTCACCTTGCTCATAACAGGCTTTGCACAACGCATCCCCGTTGGGTACCGCCACCAATAAACGATGTCGACGACACGCAGAGCAGGTACCGTGGTCTGCCGTCGCACAGCTTGGACATAAGCGATGATCATGACCCATCCGAGTCACCCGGGTAAGACGTTGAGACGGCCTCCCACACACCTCGCAGGGTTCCGGCTCTCGAAAATAGGGAGCACATGCGTTGCAGACAGGGCCGTATGGAGTAACCTTGCCGATGTTGTAGTCTGGGCTGGCTTTTCCACATCTTGCACACGGCTTGTCGACATCACACTGGCGACAGACGGCTTCAGGGTCATTCTTCGGCAGGCGGGCTAACTCACCGCATCGAGGGCACATCCGTCGCTTAAACACCCGGGCATAGCAGGTTGAGCAGTAACCATGCCCCTTGTGGCGTCGCCACAACTTGGAAACTTCCCGGCCACACTCATCGCAGCCGACCGTTTGGTGTTGATTCAAAAGGTTGGCTCCGCTTTCATTCTGCGTTTTAAACGCGCCCAAGAGGCTCTAACAGCACGTTCCGACGTAGGGCGATGATCCGGTTGAACGCGGCGGCGATGTGGCCCATGAGGGTGATGAGATAATCGTGACAACATTGGCAACAGCACAACGGGGGGTGACTTTCGGGGATCATGAAGCGCGCTCGTTTTCACATTGAACGCGACCAACGCATTGAACGTTTCCTCAACGCCTATGCTCACTAACCGCTCAACCCGCGCTAATAAAGCACGACGCTCGCTGACAGGCAACAGCTCAAACGCTAACCCAGACAAAGGCATCCGGCTATCCGTAACCGAAACGCCCAATGACAGAAGCGCATCGCCGAGGGGTGACGAAGGCCGCCGACTTGCACGCCGTACAACGCCAAGAAAGAAGGTCACCATAGAAAACCAATCGGCGGGTGCGATAGAGGCCTGCCTAAACGTCACGTTATCCGTTTTTAAAACACGATCCGCCATCACTTGGAAACTGAACGCTTCAGGTAAATGCGACGTGTGCACCGCCTTTCTAAAATCGTCATGACACCGGCTGCACTGAGCTAAATGTTGATCTTCCGCTGACAGGCGATGGGGCTCTATCGGGGCCTTACATGCTGGGCACTCATCTATCAGCTGCACCCCATGAAAGCGGCACCCAGTGTGCCAAGCGAATCGCCAGTGCCGGCGCAAGTAGGGGGTTGAGTCCTCTGCCAAGCACAACGTGCATACCTGTTGTCCTCCATGGCGGGTTCGATTTCGGCTGCCGAGTGCTAACAACCAGGGCCAAGTCCGCGTTTCCGGTAATGAGTAACCGACCACTTTCTCACAATCGTCCCGCATCCCCGCCTTCTGAAACTCAGCAGAAGAGATCCCCGAGGCATTGACTAATGGGCGCATTCTTACGAAGGGAATTTCCCTGTCAATATCCCTCGTCCATATACGCCATGTTGGCCAAATAGCCCCGGTGAGCGACAAAGGATCACATCCCTGCCTCAACGCCGCCCGAACGAACCATGAGGAAAGGGACTCCTCAGGCAACAGGGGCACACTCAGCGCCCAGGGCATTACAGCATCACTTCCCTAATGCCACGGGTTGGTCGCACCCACGATTTACTCTGGATAATTTTCTCATCGATACGCTCAGCCCCGGACAGAATAGCGGCATTGGCACACTCAATCAGCAGCCGGTGAAGGTCACCAAAATTGCCGCCAGAGATCGCGTGAAGCTGGGTAGCCAATTGTGGCTCATGTAACTGGGAGGGGTGTTTGAGCGGCAGGATCTTCTCAAAGCCAGCGAGCAGCTTCTGAAACTCCTGATTGAGCTCCCACTTGGGTAACGCGACCACATCAAAGCGACTCGCATGCTGCGGGTCTGAATGCAGCACCCGCACGGCATCCTGCGTGCCCACGCCAACGATGGGAATCATTAACTCATTGCACAGGAGCTTAATGGCATTCATCGTTTCTCGCTGTTTGACGGCACCACCGGTTAGCAATGAGTGAAACTCATCAATGATCAGCAGGCGCGTATGGCAAGCACGCAGTTGATGAATCACCTGGTAGCGCAGCTTGGGAACCGGGTCAGTAGGTCGGTAGGGAGCCCAAAAGCTCTCTAGCACTGCGATATACAGACTTTTCTCATCGGCACTCGGTGGGGCTTGGGTGACAATAACTGGCTTCACTGGTTCTACGTCTTCATTCACGTAGCCCTCACCGTACTGTTTACGAAACCGTTGAACGATGGTTGTCTTTCCGTTGTTGGAGTCACCCACGATCAAAAGATTGGGCATACGAGGGCGACTAGGCTTCTCCATCAGCCCACGCATGACCTCAATGACGCGATTGGCCAATGGATACCCCAACCATCGCGGTTGATCCATAAACTCCATTCGCTCTTTAGCGGACAGCCCCAAGACATGACGAAGATCAGGATGAAGGTGTGTGCTCATGCTATGTCCCAGTTCACATCGATATCACCCGTTAAAAGACCGTCCCCCTGAGCGGGTGACTCTTGAGGGGCCGCGGTTGAGGGTGCATTTAAAAGAGGATCTGCCGGCGTCACCTTTTTCTCATGCTCTTTACGTCGTTGCGCCTGGCGGCGACTTCGCTTGGTACGCGCTTGCGACTCCTCCACATGGGTTCGCAGCTCACTAATAGCGCGTAGAATTTCAGACTCATTCACCGAGTTCCTGCCTTCCTGGCGAAGGCGTGCCTTAGCTTGGGCATACTCCCACACACTCATCGAGGGGAGGGCAAGGTTGGCAAACGGAACGCGAAAATAGTGCCCAAGCTCAGGGTCTTTGAACCAAATGACGCTAATGTCGCGAGGATCACGCCGAAAAACAAAGGTTCGTTTCTTACTTGGCGTATCTGGATCTTTGGCATTGATCCACGGCCTTAGCGCCTCATCGTAATAGTTCATGCCATCGATGGTCACACCAAAGGTCTGGATTGTGCGCTGAAAGCTGGGCAAAAAATCAAGCAATACAGAGAGCCTGTCAGCAGGCCTTGGTGCTAATCCCACCCCCTGCACGTCGGCATTGCCAAACACACCGATTTCCCACTTCTTCATCGGGGACATGCCAATTCCAGAATGAAGCCGCTGGTGGTAAACCTTGCAAATCAACGTCACCAGCCACTCTTCAAACTCGCTTTTCGTCATGGCCGCGTGCTTCTCTGGATCGTACCCCTCTTTCTCTTTAATGGAGGAGAAGGTCGTCCCAGGCAGGTTATGGATTTCCTTGAGAAGAGAGCCCAGTACCCGCTCAATATGACCACCATAACGAGGCTGCTTAACAGGCCGAAACTCAAGATTGATCCCATAGGCTAGGCATGAGCGCCGAAACGACTCTGAGCGAAAATCTGGGCCGTTATCGACATGAATCGTGGCGGGTGTGCCCCATACCGGCCACTCAGCCTCCACGTTATGCAGTAGCAGCCACTCATCTTTAGGAAGCATGGAGTGCGCCACACACATGCCTACGGATGTTTCAGAGGGCGGGTCAAACGATAAGTAATACCCCGTGACCACGCGGGTACACACGTCCATGGCCAACGTGATCCATGGTCGACCAATCGGTTTGCGATACACGTCATCGACCAAAATAATATCGGCAGGCGTATGGTCAATCTGCATGACGGCTAATGGATAATCCGCATTGGGAAACTTCCCGGCAGCCGGCTGAAACTTATTAATCGCTTTTTCTCTAAAGCCATGCCCACGCAATCGGTCGCGCTCTGGGATGTCGCGCAGACGAGAACGAACAGTACCAGGGCTCGGCGGGTCGATGCGCCGCTCATGGCAGCGCCGCATGACTTCCTGTACCGCTTTTTGTGCGGACGGACGCTGCAACGTCAAATACACCTCTTTGATGACTTCCTGAATCACCGCCTCGGCATGCGCGGGTATGCGCGACTTCCCCTTTTTCCACCCTGGCTTTTGAGGAATCAATGCGAGCACCGAGCCCGTCGCTTTATACCGCTTCAACCAACGGTAGATCGTAGCCGTATCAACCCCCGTTTGTTTAGCACGCTCCTCCGCTGCATCCCTCCCCACCGTATGGCGATCCACCAAGGGCTTAATGATGGAAAAGCGATGCTCGGCCTCCCGCCAATCGGCATCCCCAATCTCGGACATATCCTGCTCAGGGGGTACAGACCCGCTATTGAGAGGCGCTAGTTCTTTGATGCGAAGCGGGCAACTACGCCCGGACTCAACGGCAATGCCAATGACCGTCTCAAAATCGAGCACCTGGGAAATTCGGTAAACGGTGCCATCTTTCTGAACCTGCTCACCCACCATGATCTGCAAGTGTTGGCGTGTTTGGGCGACGCCGTTATTGGGTTCAGTTGCGCTGCCACGATGATTATTCATGATCGGGTACCCATACCTCCGATAGAGGACTGAAGGATTGAGCCATATCGCAATCTAGCTGCCGGGTCGCCAGCAGATGCCATAAATGCGCAATCCCCTCTGCCCGGTAAATATCGCCCATGAAGTGCCGAGAAAGCAGGTAATCCAAGGTCGCCACCCCCATCTCCCTCACCGTATTGAGCACTGCCTGGCTTTCGACAGAGGGAAACACCATCCGCTTGTAGCGCGCTAGGAAGGTAATGTTGTCCAAGGTCTTATCACGAATGCGGCTTTCATCATGAATGCGAAACGCCCAGCCCTCATTGTTGGCATGCCGCATAGCCGCCTTCCATTTAGGCGACCATTCACGCCAATGTTCTTGCCACTTTTCCCGTGGTTTGACCTCCACCAGGAGAGGTTTCGGGTAGTCCTTGTAATGACGGTTACCGAGACGGTAATAAACCAAATAATCCGGCGTGTAGGTGTAACGCCTACCGGTCACTGGATGATGAAACGGGATCTCGCACGGCTGGGAAATCACACCAAGGACGCTCACATCAAAGTCAGCCTTGATGAGGAAATCACGTTCGAGCGTCGACTCGAACGCAATAGACTCCTCCCCGCGAAAGGCATAGTAGCCAGACACACTTCGTCGGGTAGGGCCAATTTTACGAACGGATGTAGGCAATGGCATGGGCAGTCGCACCAAATATTGAATAAAACATGACCTGTCGCAGCAATTACTATCAATTCTGTCGCATTCAATCCTGCACAGACTACCATAATAGCCCGATATTACGCGCTGAGGGTCGCATTAATTGCTGAAAATGACAGCGGCTCAAAACCCAAACCCGGCGAAATCTCGCTGGCCCACCATGGCGTGCTGTTCCTGGACGAATTGCCGGAGTTTTCCCGCAGCGTGCTGGAAGTTTTAAGACAACCGCTGGAAACCGGCGAAATTCATCTCGCCCGCGCCAGCCACGAGCGCCGTTACCCGGCGCAATTTCAGCTGGTGGCAGCAATGAACCCCTGCCCCTGCGGGCACCTGGGCGATCCGCGCAACCGCTGCCAGTGCACCGCCAGCCAGATCCAGCGCTATCAAAACAGGCTATCAGGCCCGCTGCTCGACCGCATCGACCTGCAGGTAGAAGTCCCGGCACTGCCACCGGAGCAACTTACCGCACAGACTCAGGGCGAATCATCCGAAGCCGTGCGTCAGCGCGTCATGGCCGCCCGGGAACGCCAAATGGCAAGAGGTGCGCTCAACAGCCAACTCAGCGGCAAGGCGCTGGAGACGGCCTGCGCCCTTAATGATGAAGAGCGCGCCTGGCTGGCGGGGGTGCTGGAAAAACTCAAGCTCTCTGCCCGCGCTTACCACCGCGTGCTGCGCGTCGCACTTACCCTCGCCGACCTGCAGGGTGAACCCAAGCCCACCCAGCCCCACTTAATCGAAGCCATCGGCTACCGGCAGTTGGATCGGCTGTTGAAGGGGGCTTAGCCGTGGGTTTTGGCCAGCGAATCGACCAGGCGCTGGCAGAGCGCATCAAGCTTTTGGCCGGTGGCCTCATCATGTAGCGCGCCACTGTCGTTGAATGCACTACCTGCTTGGGGAAGCGATAGCGGCTGCGGCAGAACCGTCAGGCTAAGGTTGGCGAGGAGCTGCTGCGCCAGGGGCATCGCGCGGATGCCGCCCAACCCGCCGGGTGATGCTGCCACCAGGGCCGCCCACTTGCCCGCAAAAAGCCCCAGGCCCGGGGTGTCTTCATAGGGCCGGGATAGCCAGTCCAGGGTGTTCTTGAGCAGCGGCGTGATAAAGCCGTTGTATTCCGGCGAGGCAATAAATACCGCCTGGTGCTCAGCGAGGATAGCGCGCAGCTTCAGCACATTGTCCGGCATGCCTTGCGCCTCAATGTCCTGGTCAAATAACGGGCAGGGGTAATCCTTTAAATCGATAAAAGTGGCTTGGCCGCCCAGTGCCTCGATACGCTTGGCGGCGAGTTGGGCGAGCTGCTTATTCAGTGAGCCTTCGCGGGCACTACCCGCAAATACCAGTACTTTCGGTGTGTTAGATGTCATCGCACGATCCTGATTGAAAATGGGCTAACGTAAGTAGGTCATTGCGAGTTTCGCACAAGCATCGGGTGATAGCATTAACCCCCACTCATATAAAGGGGCCAATAGTCAAAGGTTATCATCCATCGTTGACGATGAGGGCGGCTTCCTGGGTGACGTTTCTGTCCTGGACGCCGCCACTTGATCGATGAACGCGTCCAGGGCATCGAACAGTGCACGGCGAATCGGCTCCGCTTCATTCACCAGGTGGTGCCTGGCATCCGGATGCCGATAGATCTGCGCGCCGGGGAATTTATCCTGCAGAATCGCCAGGTTCCATTCCCAGTCCACAGTAACGTCCTGCTCGCCCTGTAAAATCATCACTCGCAAATCCAGCGGGTCGCGGGCCAATAGCCTGGGTATCCAGCGGCGCATGGCGGTGACCCAGGCCACGCTCAGCTGATTGGGCTGCAACGGGTCGTGATCGCGTAGAAACTCGGTAAATTCTTCGTCAGTCGAGTTGGGCCGATACTTGCGCGGCAGCGCTTTAACGAAGGGACTGGCGATCAGGTGCAGCCAGCTTGCCTGGCTCCAGCCCCAGGGGCGAACCAGCGGCGCCAATAGCACCAGGCCATCCCACCCCGCTGCATGGCGGCGGCTCAGCGCGTCGGTCGCCAGGATCGCCCCACCGGTACTTTGCCCGATGCCCATCCAAGGGGCAGGCGCCATGGACTGCTGGGCCAGAATGGTTTGCACATGCGTGAGGCAGTGCTGATAGTCGTCAAAGTCATCAATGGCAGCACGCGCACCGCTGGAAAGCCCATGACCGGGCAAATCCCACAGAACAACGCGCCAGCCTTTATCCAACAAGCGTTCAAGCAGGTGGCGATAAAGCCCCAGGTGGTCGAAATAGCCGTGGACGACAAAGGCGGTGCCTTTTGGTGCAGGCGGGCTCCATACCTGGCACCACAGCGAAAAACGCCCGGTATCGATAAACCCTGCGTATACGTCCCGGGTGTCAAGGCGCAGCGCCTCCAGGCCGTAGTGCTGAAAATAGTCATTCATCGCCATGGCAAGGACGTCACCAGGCACCAAGCGGGAGAGTGCTGAGTCGCCAGCGTGGCGGCGAAACAATGCCTCTAAATGATCGAACTCGCGCATTCGCACCTCTCCTTAAACCGCTCTTTCGCCACCGGTCAGTCAATCACCCATGGCGTCATTCCTTATCTTTTGGTCGAGCATGATAGCGCTTTAGCGTCTATGCTGTTTACATGCCCACACAGATGTGGAATTATTTTCCATAAATAGTTTTTAAATGCGTTTTCATCTGACTGTGACGGGGCATCAGCCGAGCAAAACGGCGTCACAGCCACCTTAACAGGAGAGTCTCCATGAGCGAGCGTATCACGCGTCACCGTTTACAGGTGGCAGCCGACCTGGATCGTTTTATCAGCGAGCAGGCCCTGCCCGGCACCGGCGTCGACGAAAGCGCCTTCTGGGCAGGCGTCGATGCTCTATTTCACGATTTAACCCCCAAAAACCGTCAACTGCTAGAAGAACGTGATGTTCTTCAAGAGAAGCTTGATGCCTGGCATCGCGAAAACCCCGGCCCGGTCGCGGACATGCCCGCCTACCGTCGCTTCTTGAAAGACGTCGGTTACCTGGTCGACGCGCCCGCCAACGTCACAGCCACCACGGCCAACGTTGACCGTGAAGTCGCCGTTCAGGCGGGCCCGCAGCTGGTCGTACCGATGAGCAACGCGCGCTACGCGCTCAACGCCGCCAACGCCCGCTGGGGCAGCCTGTACGACGCGCTCTACGGCACCGACGTAATTTCGGAAGAAGACGGCGCGGAAAAGGGCACCAGTTTTAATCCCAAGCGCGGCGCAAAGGTCATTGCCTACGCCCGCGGCGTCCTCGATCGCGCGGCGCCGCTGGCGACTGGTTCTCACCGTGATGCGGTGAACTACGCGATTCGCGATGAGCACCTGGTCGTCACGCTGGAGGGCGGACGCGAAACCGGCCTGAAGGACGCGGGTAAGCTGATCGGCTTTAGCGGCGATGCCGCCGCGCCTGACGCCATCCTGCTGGGCAACAACGGCCTGCATCTGGAAATCCAGATCGACGCCAACGACGCCATCGGTAAAACCGACCCGGCAGGTGTCAAGGACGTGGTGGCTGAAGCCGCGCTGACCGCGATCATGGACTGCGAAGACTCCGTGGCCGCCGTCGACTCGGAAGATAAGGTGGGCGTCTACAGCAACTGGCTCGGCCTGATGAAGGGCGACCTGGAAGAGAAAATCGAGAAAGGCGACAAGACCTTTACTCGCAAGCTGAACGCCGACCGGACCTGGCAAACCACCGATGGTAGCAGCGTGACGCTTCCAGGCCGCTCGCTGATGTTCGTGCGCAACGTCGGCCACCTGATGACCACCCCGGCGGTTCTCGACGAGAACGGCAACGAACTGCCGGAAGGCATCCTCGATGCCGTCGTCACCTCATTATTGGCGCTGCACGACCTGAAGAAAGACGCTGACCAGCCGCGCAACTCGCGTGCGGGCTCGGTGTATATCGTCAAGCCGAAGATGCACGGCCCCAAAGAAGTCGCGTTTGCCAACGAGCTGTTCGGCCGCGTGGAAGACATTCTGGGCATGAACCGCGATACCCTGAAAATGGGCATCATGGACGAAGAGCGCCGTACCACTGTCAACCTCAAGGCATGTATTGCCGAAGCCACATCGCGCGTGGTGTTTATCAACACCGGCTTCCTTGACCGTACCGGCGACGAAATGCACACCGCCATGGAAGCGGGCCCCATGGTGCGCAAGGGCGACATGAAGAGCGCCGCCTGGATTCAGGCCTACGAGAAGAGCAACGTTCAGGTCGGTCTCGCCTGTGGTCTGCGCGGTCGCGCCCAGATCGGCAAGGGCATGTGGGCAATGCCCGACTTGATGCACAACATGCTGGAGCAGAAAATCGGCCATCCGAAAGCGGGTGCCAACACCGCCTGGGTGCCCTCGCCCACCGCCGCGGCACTGCACGCACTGCACTACCATCAGGTCAACGTCACCGACGTGCAGCGCGAACTTGAAGCCCAGGGCGAGCCAGACTTCCTGGATGACCTGCTCACTGTACCGGTTGCCGAAAACGCCAACTGGTCCGACGAGGAAAAGCAGCAGGAGCTGGACAACAACTGCCAGGGCATTCTGGGCTACGTGGTGCGCTGGGTTGAGCACGGCGTGGGCTGCTCCAAGGTGCCGGATATCCACAACGTCGGCTTGATGGAAGACCGCGCCACGCTGCGTATCTCCAGCCAGCACATTGCCAACTGGCTGCACCATGGCATTGTCGATGCTCCACGGGTCGAAGAGACGCTCAAGCGCATGGCCAAGGTGGTCGACGAGCAGAACGCCGAGGACCCCACCTACACCGCCATGAGCGACAACTTCGAAGATTCTACCGCGTTCAAGGCGGCGTCTGACCTGATCTTCAAAGGCCGTGTCCAGCCGTCGGGCTACACCGAACCGCTACTCCACGAGTGGCGCCAGGTGCATAAGGCGAAGTAAACTCGCTAAAGGTACGATCAGCCCCGGGGCGTTTGCCTCGGGGCTTTTTTATGAAGGAAAACAACAATGACCGTGATGACCGTCGAACAGATCGAACACTTTCTCGATGAGGTCTTTCCCCAGCGCATGGGCAGGATTGAAAGCGTGGGAGAGATGAGCGCTACGATGCGCCTGACGATTGGTAACGAGCACCTGCGACCGGGCCCACGCGTTTCCGGCCCTACCATGATGGGCTTTGCCGATGTGGCCATGTATGTGGCCATTCTGGCGCAGATTGGCCCGGAGCCGATGGCCGTGACCAGCGACCTGAACTGTCACTTTCTGCGCGCCGCCTCCGGCGACCATGACATCATTGCCCACGCCAAGCTGATCAAGCTCGGCCGCCGCCTGGCGGTGGGCGAGGTACAGATCGTCTCCACTGCCGATGAAACCAAACCGGTCATCCACGTTACCGCCAGCTATGTGCTGCCGGATAAACCGTGACGCGACCTTCAATCACGGCTCAAGCGTCATAAAGGGTGCGTCTTCCTGGTCGGTAAAGGTATACACCTCATAGGGTTCGCTCTGAGGCCCTGGCATGCCCGGCGTGCCGATGGGCATACCGGCCAGGCCGATACCACCGACGTCAGGCTGCTCGTCAAACAGCTTTGTGACGGCTTCCATCGGCACATGGCCCTCAATCCAGTACTCACCCATCTCGATGGTGTGGCAGGCGCCAAGTCCATAGGGCACGCCCGCCTGCTGCTTGATCTCGCCGAGTTGAGCATCATCGACAATGGTGACGTCAACGCCCTGTTCTTCCAGGTGGCGCGCGTACTCATCGCAGCAGCCGCACTGGGGATTTTTGTAGAGCGTGGCTTCATCGGGCAGCGCGGCCTGGGCCGAGGTGGCACCGAGAAGCAATGCGCTGGATAGCAGCGAGGCAGTTAAACGGTTCATGAGGGATCTCCCTTTGAGGTACGGCTAAACAAATATTTTGCCAGCGCGGCGATACTCAAGCCTACCAGCAGCAGAAAAGCCAGCGGCATCAACCAACCAAACCAACCCATGGAACTCATCAAAGCAAAACAATCTGCGTTCATCATGGCAAATCTCCTGACCATTGGGCACAGCAAAAGCTTACAACCCTGGGGTTACCCCAAGGTCAAGCGATTCGCTGGTTTGGCCGAGGGTATATTGCGATAGATCATGTTTTGCTGATCAGGTTCAGGCTCGTTTCAGGTTAACGCCGTATAAAGAAAACGTCACAATAACTTTCGAGGTGAGTAACAATGCGCAAGACCTATCTTTCATCGAGTGTGTTCGCCATTACCTTAAGCTTGCTGGCAGGCGTTGCCTGGGCAGAAGGCGAGCATGATGGCGCACACCACACGGCAAACGATGCCGAGGTAGATCGGACCATCAGCATTGAAGCCGGTGACATGTGGTTTGACCCCGAAGCGTTAGAGATCGCCGCCGGGGAAACGGTCAAGTTTGAAATCAACAATACCGGCAGCATTGAACATGAATTCGTGATCGGCGATAAGGAAGCCCAAGAAGCGCATCGTGAGATGATGCAGGCAATGGGCGGCGGCCACCACGGTGACGGCCATGGTGGCCACGGCGGGCATGATATGGCAGAAGGCGAGCATGGCGGCAATATGTCCGCCGTCACGATGGCTCCCGGTGAAACCAAGACGTTGGTATGGACCGCCCCTGCAAATGTCGACAGCCTACAGTATGCCTGCAATATTCCTGGTCACTATGAGTCCGGTATGTACGGCGATATCACTTTCTAATCTGGCCTTTGCCAATGAAACTGTTGCTATTGGAAGACGATGATCTGCTGGCCGAAAGCCTGGCAGAAAGTCTAAAAGACAATGGTTACCTGGTTGACGTAGCCGCCTCGGTGAAGGCGGCTTCGTCGCTGATGGCAACCGAACGTTATGAGCTGGCGATTATAGACGTGGGCCTTCCCGATGGTTCGGGCCTTACGCTTGTGAGTCAATGGCGGCAGCAAAACCGGGACACCCCGATTTTGATTCTTACCGCACGAGATACCTGGGAAGATAAAGTTATCGGCCTGGAAAAAGGCGCGGACGACTACCTCACCAAACCCTTTCACGAAGCCGAGCTGATGGCCCGGTTAAAGGCCCTGCTGCGACGGCGCTCTGTGCAACATTCCGCACGGCTGACACTTAGCGGCGTGATATTGGATGAAGCCAGCCAATGCGTTAGCGTCAACGGCCAAGCCGAACATCCGCTAACAGCCACCGAATTTCGTTTATTGCGCTACTTAATGCATCACCCCAATCGAGTACTCTCAAAAGATCTCCTACTCGACCAACTGTATACACTTGACCAGGACGCCGCGGCCTCTAACCTGGTCGAGGTCTACATTGCTCGCTTACGCCGCTATGTGGGCAAGTCACTGATCCAGACCCGCCGTGGACAGGGGTACGTGTTCGTTGCGTATTAATCGAGGTAGCCTTCGCTTCCGCCTGCTGCTATGGCTGGGCGGTGTCGCGTTGCTGGTCGTCATTACTACCTGGCTACTGCATGGGATTCTGTTACAGAATCTGGCGCGGGATTTTTTAGGCGAGCGTCTAGAACGTGAAGCCGACCACGCGGTCGCGCAGCTTGAACAAGGCGAAACCGCCGTGCCCACCTCGCTTGACTCGGTCAGCCAGGGCTATCAAGTGTTTCATCACCTTTACGTACTGCGTTTTAACAACTCAGTAAGCGCTTCCGACCCAAAGTGGCAACGCCAGCTTGCGCCACTGCTGAAAGAAAGCGGTGATGCGCTGTTAGACGTTCAGCACGATGGGCAACGCCTGTTGGTCTACCGCCGCCATTTTGAATGGCAGGGCGCAAGCGGCGTGCTACTCGTGGGGGAGGATTTTTCCCAGGTGGAAGCAGGCCTGGCCACTCTGCACTGGTGGGTAGGCGGCATTGCCGCCGGGCTTCTGGCCATGCTGATTACGCTTAATTTGCTCGCTGTGAATCGCAGCCTAACGCCGTTATGGCAGTTGCGCGAGCAGTTGGCGGCACTTCAAGCGGGGGAGCGCCAACGCCTCTCGCTCACCGCTCCGGCTGAGCTGGATGCCCTGGTGGCTCAGCTTAACCGCTTTATGGATGACATCGACCTGCGCCTTCAACGTTCGCGGGAGTCGGTCGCCAACCTCTCCCACGCGTTGAAAACCCCGCTGGCGGCGATCACCCAGGTACTACGCGGCAACCGGCCGATTGACGGCAACCGCCGCCGCAAACTACTCAGCCGTATTGAGGACATTAATGCTCAACTGGACGCCGAGCTCCGCCGTGCGCGCATCGCCGGCCCCAACGCCGGGCGCATGGTGCACCTTGAACGGGAAACCCGACGTTTGATCGAGATGTTTCGCAGCCTCTACCCCGAGCGCGAGTTTCAACTCACCTACAGTGAGCACGCCAAGGCGGTGGTGCCCGTTGAGGCCCATGATTTTGCCGAAATGCTGGGCATCGTGCTTGATAACGCCGGTAAGTGGAGCCGCACGCAGGTACGCTGCCAGTTGGCGCTTGACGAATCACTCACCTTGACCGTGGATGACGACGGGCCGGGCGTGCCTGCGAAGGACCTCGCCAAACTCGGCGAGCGCGGCATTCGGCTAGACGAGCGCCCCCCAGGCTACGGCCTCGGGCTTTCAATTCTTGCCCAGTTGATCGCACGCTACAGTGGCATCACCCACTTTGCGAAAAGCCCGCTGGGTGGTTTGCGCGTGACTGTTTGCCTGCCATTGACCCACATCAAGCAAGATTAAGCGCCATTCAGGTTAGTTTCAGCTTCTTCCATCAAGATGAGTAATCGCCATCGATGGGAGCCACACATGTCACGCTCACGTATTATTTCTCACCCGCTTTCACGCCGCCAGGTGCTGAAAGCGGGTGCCGCGCTGGGGGTTGGCTCTGCCGCCGCCATGGGCTTGACCCCTGCCTGGGCCAACCCCTGGGGTCAATCAAATGTCTACTCCCAGGGAGTAGAAGAGGGTCCCGATGTCTCACTGGCGATTCGCCGTGAATCGCTTGCCATCGACGGCCAGGACGCACGCCCATTCACGATCAACGGCACCAGCCCCGGCCCGCTGATACGCCTCAAGGAAGGCACGGATGCCATCCTGCGTGTCACCAACCTGCTGGATGAGCCAACGTCCATTCACTGGCACGGGCTGATTTTACCACCGGAAATGGACGGCGTACCCGGCGTGAGCTTTGCCGGTATCGCACCGGGCGAGACCTATACCTACCGCTTCCCGGTTCGCCAGAACGGTACCTATTGGTACCACAGCCACTCGGGCATGCAGGAACAGCTTGGCCATGTCGGGCCGTTGATTATCGACGCCGCCGAGCGTGAACCTTTCCGCTACGACCGCGAGCACGTGCTACTGCTCACCGACTGGACCTTTGAAGACCCGATGTCGGTATTTCGTAATCTGAAAACCATGGAAGGTTATTACAACTTCCAGGAACGCACGGTCGCTGACTTCTTTGCCGATGTGCGCGATAAAGGTTTCTCACAAACCGCCGAGATGCGTGGCATGTGGGCCCAAATGCGTATGAGTTCGCGGGATATTGCCGATGTCACCGGCAGCACCTATACCTATCTGCTCAACGGTCATTCGCCGGAGGAAAACTGGAACGCACTATTTAAAGCCGGTGAACGGGTGCGCCTTCGGGTGATCAACGGCTCGGCCATGTCGTATTTTGATGTGCGCATTCCCGGTTTAAAGATGACCGTGGTGGCCGCCGACGGCCAGCCGGTGCAACCCGTTCCCGTTGATGAGTTCCGTATTGGCGTGGCGGAAACCTACGATGTGCTTGTTTCACCTGAAGACGACCGAGCATACACCATCTTCGCCGAATCCATGGATCGCAGCGGCTACGCCCGCGCCACCCTGACACCGCGTGAAGGCATGCTGGCCGACATCCCTGAACGACGCCATATTGCCGACCGCGGCATGGAAGCCATGGGCGCCCACGGCATGGATCATTCCGGTATGGAGGGTATGGACCACTCCGGAATGTCTGGGGGTGACATGGAAGGTATGGACCATTCCAACATGCCCGACGGTGAGAGGGAGGATATGGATCACGCTGGCATGGACCATGGCGGCGGTATGGCGGAGGAGAAAGCGAAGACCCTCGAAAACGGCTTCCTGGCCGCCGGTGAAGCCCAGCCGGGCTCACGCTACGACCAGCCGGGCATTGGCATCGACCCCAATGAGCGCCGCGTGCTGGTCTACCGTGACCTGAAGGCTTTCACTCCATGGCCCGACCGGCGCGCCCCCGGGCGCGAGATGGAGCTACACCTGACCGGCAACATGGAACGGTACATGTGGTCGTTCGACGGCAAGAAATTCAGCGAAGTGAACGGACCCATCCACTTCGAGAAGGACGAGCGGCTGCGCCTGATCCTGGTCAACGACACCATGATGGAGCACCCCATCCACCTCCACGGTATGTGGATGGAACTGGAAAACGGCCAAGGCGAGCTGATTCCGCGCAAGCACACCCTAAACGTCAAGCCCGGCGAGCGGGTGTCAGCGCTGATCACCGCGGATGCCGAGGGTAGTTGGGCTTTCCATTGCCACCTTCTCTATCACATGGACGCTGGCATGTTCCGCGTTGTGCAAGTTTCTTAAGGAGGCCGTATGAATATCAGGCACTACTTGTCCTGCGCCAGCACAGTGCTGGCCATGGCGGCGGCCACCAGCGTCCACGCCGAAGACAGCTACGACGCCCCGGCTGACTGGCCCTCGCCGATGATGGAACACAACATGGGTATGGCGCTGTTCGATCGGCTGGAATACGCCGTGCCCGACAAAGGCCTAGACGCCGTGGTATGGGATTTTCAGGGCTGGTACGGCGGAGACATCAACCGCATTTACCTTAAATCGGAAGGCGAAAACGTTCAGGGTGACGGCGAAGACGCCGAGCTCGAGTCACTGGAGCTCCTATACAGCCGCCTGGTGGCCGACTTTTGGGAACTACAGGGCGGTATCGGTTACCAAGGCGGTGTATTTTCCAATGACCATGCTGAGCGCACCTATGGTGTCGTTGGCCTGCAGGGCGTAATGCCCTACGGCATCGAAGCTGATGTTGCCTTGCAAGTTAGCGATGAGGGGAATGTAGCGGCAAGCTTCGAAGGAGAGTACGACGTGCGCCTGACCCAGCGACTCTACCTACAGCCACGCACCGAAATTGCCTTGGCCGCCAATGAGGTGGAAGAATTTGGGGTTGGCAAGGGGCTGAACTCCGTTCGCGCTGGCCTGCGGCTGGGTTACGAAGTGACGCGCCGCTTCGCCCCCTACGTTGGTGCCTACTGGGAGAAACAATACGGTGACACCGCAGACCTCTCACGCGCCAGCGGCGACAACACCGAAAATACCGGCGTTGTCGCCGGTGTGAAGCTAATGTTTTAAGCCACAGCAAAGACATTCCATTTAACCAACACCCCAGCGTTGCATTGGCACCGTTGGGGTGTTTTACGTGTTAAGGTTTTGGCGTCTTTGAGGCGGCGTTTCAAACGCTATTAAACAAATCTATTACAGATCACAAGCTATGTGTCGATATTAGATATATTCAACAGCCAAAGGGTCTGCGGTCTATAAATGCTATTCAACATGTTGTCAGACCCTAGCGCCTTAAACGCGGTTCAGGGAGAACATGATACTTTCCTGGTGCTGGTTTCATGGCTGGTCGCCCTTGCAGCTTCTTACGCTGGCCTGGATATCATTAAGCTCGTCAGAAGAGGGGCTAACCCTGCCTGGCGGCTCGGCTGGCTATGCGCTGGGGCCAGCGCCATGGGACTGGGCGTTTGGAGCATGCACTTTATTGGCATGCACGCCTATCAGCTTGATTTTCCAGTAAGCCATTCACCGCTGCTTACTCTGACGTCCATTGTGCCCGCCATTCTGGGTAGCTTTGGTGTCATGGTAACGCTTTCCCGTGAAACACCGCCTAACCGCCCATTGGTGCTGGCAGGACTCGGCCTGGGTGTGGGCATTGGCGCCATGCACTACACCGGCATGGCGGCCATGCGTATGCCCGCCGAGTTACATCACTCCCAGGTCCTATTCCTGTTATCGCTGCTGGTCGCAGTTAGCTTGGGCATAGCATGCGTCTACGCCTACCGTCTTTGCCAGCATGAATGGGGCATAAAACGTGCCAGAACCTGCGCCTTTATCGCGGCGCTGTGTTTCTCCACCGCCGTGTGCGGGATGCATTATGTCGCCATGCACGCGGCCTGGTTTGTACCTACCCCCGATGCCGTATCGCCTTCGGTATCACCCGCTTCCCACTGGATTATTTATCTGATTGGTGGCGTCGCGGTATTAACCGCCTTGCTGACGTTAGTGGCTACCCGGGTACAGCGGCGGCTTCAAGCCAGCGAGCGCCATGAACACATGACACAGACGCGTCTGCTCGAAGTCATTTCAGCACTGCAGGATAGCGTGATACTGCTCGATGAGCAGGCTCGAATTCGCCTGTGCAACGCGGCGTTTGAGCGGCTGGCAGGCCTCAGCAGTCATCAGCTTGAAGGCATGTCGATATCACAACTCGACTATGCCGAAGACAGCCACGCACTCAGCCAACACATACGCCAAGCATTGACAAAAAAGGGGGAATGGGGCGGCATGATCACCGCCCTGGATGCCAACGGTGAAGGCTTTCCCGCCTGGCTGAGCGTTAGCCGCGTCACCTATGCTGACAGTAACGACCGTGACTACGTCGCGCTGCTCAGCGACCGCTCGAAAGAACAGCAGGCCCAGGAGCGTATTCGCCACCTCGCCTATCACGACATACTGACAGAGCTTCCCAACCGTCGGGCGCTGCAGGAGCGCCTCGCCGAGATAGGCACGTCAAGGACGCCTACCCACCCGTACGCTTTTTTGGCGCTGTTTGATATTGACCGCTTCAAGGTACTCAACGACAGCCTGGGGCAAGACATTGGCGATGAGCTGCTACGCCAACTGGGCGAGCGCCTTCAACAATGGGTAGAGGCTGAGTGGCAGGTCGCCAGGCTGGACGGCAACGAGTTTGCCCTGGTGGGAACACTTGCCTGCCGAGAAGCTCCCAACGCCGAGCAGGAAATGATGCGTCTCATTGATGAGATAGTGGCGTCGCTGACCGCTGGCTACCTGCTAAAAGGCCATCCCTATCCGTGCAAGCTTAATGTTGGCGTGCTTATCTTCCAGCCCCTCGACCGGGAACCGACACCGCAGCTGTTCAAACGAGCCGGTCTGGCCCTGCTGGAAGCCAAACGCCAGCGGGATGGGAAACCCAGACTCTTTCAACAAGCACAGGAAGACGAGCTGGAAGAGCGCTTAAGCCTTGAGCGCGAATTGCGACACGCGATTGACCACAATGAGCTATGCCTTTATCTCCAACCTCAGGTCGATGCCGACAGGCAAGTGATTGGCGCTGAAGCCCTGGTTCGCTGGCAGCACCCTGAGCGCGGCATGATTTCACCAGGGCACTTTATCCCCATCGCCGAGGAGACCGGGCTTATTCTGCCATTGGGGCACTGGGTATTGCAGGAAGGCTGTCGATTGCTGGGCGAGTGGCGTCATATCCCCGGGCTTCAAGGGCTTCAGCTATCATTGAATGTCAGCGTGCGTCAGTTCCAGCAGCCTGACTTTGCCGACCAGGTGATGTCGGTCATTCAACAACATGATGTGCCCTCCGAACGATTGACACTGGAGCTTACCGAATCACTGCTATTAAGCGACCCCGAGGGCACCATCAAAAAGATGCAGCAGCTACAACATGAGGGTGTCAGCTTTGCTCTGGATGACTTCGGCACGGGGTATTCATCGCTGGCCTACCTCAAGGTATTGCCCCTCGATACGCTTAAAATCGACATTGCCTTCGTCAGAGATCTGGCCCTGGGGATGCAAGCCACGCCGATTGCCGCGACCATCATCGCCCTTGCACAAAGCCTGGGGCTCAGGGTGGTGGCCGAAGGCGTGGAAACCGATGACCAACGCTTGGTGCTCGCTCAACTGGGCTGCCATATCTATCAGGGCTTTCTGTTTGGACGCCCCTGCACGGCGGCAGCTCTATCAAGCGCCATACTCGAAGACGGTCAGCAGGCCACGCCAACCTTGCTCAATAATTAATCATTGTACTTTTCTCATTGTTGCAAATACAATTTGTACAATTAATGTACAGTAACTGTTTATATTTAGCAGTCACAGGCGCTTCTCATAATAGGCAAGGACACTATAACAATGGCAGATGCATCCCTTTCCAACCATATAGCACGCACCGACAGGCTCATGTGGTTGCCACTAGGCTTTATCGTTTTGTTATGCGTGGTGGTGGGTATTTTCACCCAAACCCTGTTACTTACTTTCATTGCAGGCTTGATTACCCTACCGCTGACGTACATTGTCCAACACCGATGGCACGGTCACCTTCTTAATGGGTTCGTCAAAGCCGCTGTAATGATGACCTGGTCGGCAGTACTGATCGAGCAAAGTGGTGGGTTGATCGAAGCCCACTTCAGTATCTTTATCTTGCTCGCCGTCTTGATTCTTTACAGCGACTGGCGGGTTATTGCCTTTGGTGGACTGGTGATCGCGCTACATCACACCTTGTTTACCTGGCTTCAATACCAGGGGGTGGTTCAGCTGTATACCAGTATGGGCGACATGCAAAGCATGACAGAGGGGAGCAGCAGTCACGGCTTTGCAGATTTACTCTACTGCTTGCTAATGCATGGCGGTGCCGTCGTGGTTCAGGTGGTCATTCTCGGCTACCTGGCCAAGGTGCTGGAAAGCATGGTGAAAGAAGGCCTTTACGTCAGCCGCTTTGCCGTCGCCGCTGGTGCCGGCAATTTGGATATGGCCTTTAGCGACCAACAACAGAAGTTACCCGCAGTTGCCGCCGTCGTTAACATGCGCGACCAGGTTGCTGAGAGTTTGCGCAAAACCCAAGCGACGGCCAGCCACGTCACTGACTACAGTCAGCAGCTTTTTGTTGCCCAAGAACAACTACGCACGCAAACAGCGCGCAACAGCAGTCAAACTGAGCGTATCTCCACCAGTACCGCAGAACTCGCTGCGACGACACGCGAAACCGCCGAAGAATCACAGCAAATTCGCAAACTGGCCACTCATGCTGAAAAGGTCGCGCGACAAAACGGCGAGCAAGTTGAAGAGATGCGCGAAATGATGCGCCTGCTAAAACACCACGCAAGCAACATTCACGAAATGCTGAGCGAAATTGATAACATTACCTTCCAGACCAACCTTCTGGCATTGAATGCCTCCGTGGAAGCTGCTCGAGCGGGTGAGCACGGGCGAGGCTTCGCCGTGGTGGCTAACGAAGTTCGTACGCTGTCGAAGAATACCCAGAACACCGCGTCTCGGATACGCCAGACTATCGCCGACACCACTGATCAGGTCTCACAAGGCGTTGACCAAACATCCACCATCGCCAATACCACCCAGTCACTTATACAAGGCTTCGAGCAAGTAGCAATTCGCTTGACCAATATGGATAACGCCGTCCAGCAGCAGCACCAGGGCGTTGAAGAGTTAGAGCAAAGTGTTAACGAAATTTATAATGCATTGGAGCTTTCCCGCGAAGCAGTGGATAACTCGCATCGCATGGCAGAACAGCTCTCCGATACGGCAGACACCATGATGCAAGCAGTGAGTGGTTTCACACTTCCGTCCCCTTCCTCACTGACCAACAAGCAAATGCTTATCGCGCCTGCCGTGGCCTAACCGCCAATCGTATTTAGCTACTTAGCCTTTCGACGGCCCTTATCGGGCTGTTGAGCGGTCAAGTATGCCTCAAAGGCTTGACCTGAAGGCAACCCCAAGGGCTATGTTTATAAGAGCCAGGGTTTACAAGAGCTATGGTTTTTAGACGCTATGCCTATCGCCCTGTTCAGGCAAAAATAAGGAGGTTGCCATGCCATCATCAACACACCCAATCGCGCGGATTTACCGGATGAAAACCGCCGAGCACATGTGTCCGTTCGGCTTGAAGACGGTTGATTTACTCAAACGCAAAGGCTTTGAGGTTGACGACCATACGCTAACATCCCGCGATGAGATTGACGCCTTTAAAGCCCAGGAGAACGTCGACACTACGCCTCAGGTATACATCGGTGATCAACGTATCGGCGGCTACGAAGAGCTGCGTGAGCATTTGGGGATGAGCGTTCCCAACGCCAAAGGTACGACTTACCGTCCGGTGCTGGCGATTTTCGCCACAGCACTGCTGATTGGCTTGGCTATTAGCTGGGCCGCCCAGGGTTCGTTAATCACGGCGCGCATGCCGGAATACGCAGTTGCCACCGCCATGGTATTGCTGGGTCTGCAAAAGCTTCAGGATGTCGAAAGTTTCAGCAGCATGTTCTTGAATTACGACCTGCTGGCCCAGCGCTATGTCCCCTACAGCTATTTTTACCCCTACGCCGAAACGCTGGCGGGTCTTCTGATGCTGGCGGGCGCACTTATCTGGCTGGCCGCGCCGCTCGCGCTGTTTGTCGGCACCGTCGGGGCAGTATCGGTGTTCAAGGCGGTCTACATCGACAAGCGCGAGCTGAAATGTGCCTGCGTGGGCGGCAACAGTAATGTACCGCTGGGCTTTGTCTCGCTCACCGAAAACCTGGTGATGATCGCCATGGGGCTGTGGATGCCGCTGCGTATGCTAGCGGGGTAGGGTCGGTTTCCAAGCCTAAAATGAGCCACCCCCAAGTGCCTAAAGCCGCGATGAGGGACAAAAATTTACCGTTGGGGTGATTGCCCCACTAATCAAAGTCTATATAGTCTTAGTTACATAAAGAAAAAGACCTATATCGTGAAAATAGGCGAATAATAATTAATAACTTAGGCATTTCACATGGTGGCTCCTACCCTGCACGAAAATCCCTCGGCAAGCGTGATTCGTTCACTGCTTCAGCATGCCCATGAGCTATCTATATATTCCAGTGACATGCCCTATGTCTTGAAGGCAGAGGTTATTGAGTTGAACCTGGGTAATGGGCGCATGGTACTAGAGGTGGAATACGCTGGATCAGATATTGAGCGCTACCTAACCAGCGACAGCCTAAGCTTTGACCTGGAAGCGCTGAAAGGGCCCCATGCCACTGAGCGCGAGACATATAGCCTCAGTAATGTTGCCGTCAAGCTGCTCAAAACAGACAGTACGCTGTATTGCCTGGAGTGCCAGCTGCCGGAAACAGTTTTCGTTAAAGAAAACCGGGGTGCCGTTCGAATCCCCTTTATTCTGGGCATGCAAACCCGTGTTGGCATTGAGGTCTATTCGCATGAACTCAATGTGCCAGGCAGGCTACGTAACCTGTCTATCGGGGGCTGCATGGTCGACATTGATCTGGCAGACAGTATCGCCATGGGCGTTGATCAAGCAATACCCGGGGTAACGCTTTCGTTTCCCAACGGCGATAGCTTTTTTAGCGAAGGCAATATCCGCCATATACGCCCCTTCGGCCACCACGGCTATGCAGTGATCGGTATTCAGTTCACCCATCTATCGACGTCCCAGACGGAATCCCTGTTCCACTACGTGAATGAGTCAGAACGAGAGGTCGCCTACCGTACCGGTACGAACGACAAAATGGTCTATCACTCCCCCTTGTTTATTCCAGGTACGAAGGAGAAGAAGATCCAGCAACGCGAAGCTCAAGAACGGCATAAGCACGCTCACCAGTCGCCCATGGAGCGCGGTGTAATGGACGTCTCTCATCAGCTGCAAGTGGGCCTGATGTACATGAACACCCGCCAGATGTTTCCGGCTGAAATCTTCTACGATTGCGTCGATACCCTGCGTTATCTTGTCGAACAGGATCGCAAGACCTTCCTTTATGCCCTGGCGTTTTTGCGCAATGAGCCAGACTGGGTTAGACACGCCGTGCAGGTGACCGGTCAACTCATCGATATGCTGGTGATTCGCGACCCGCATGCCCCCCAGGTGCGAGGGGCTGCACTGGGTGCTTTGCTGCACACCATGGGCAAGCCACTGCTGATCAGCGAGCAGTTGCCGTCGCTCAAGGTGAACATGACCCCGGCACAGAAGGATATTCTCAGCGGCCATGTCCAGCAGCTACTTGATAAGCTGCATGAGCTGAACTGGACCCCCAGCCCCATCTGCCGCGATGTGATCGAGAATGCCAACGAGCGCCTGGACGGTTCCGGCTACCCGGCGGGCAAGCGAGGTGAACAGCTATCGGAAACGGTTAGGCTCGTATCCGTCATCAAGGCGATTAACAAACTGCTTCATACGCGTAACGGTGTCCCACCACGAGCGCCCATTGATGCCTACCGTAGGATTCATGAAACAGACGCCGCCTACGAAAAAACCGTTCTGGTGGAATATATCCAAACCTATGGCCTATACCCGATTGGTAGCTTGGCCAAGTTCTCGGGTGGCTTCCTTGCCTGGGTCATGGACATCAACGGCAAGGGCATGCCGAGCCAGGTTCACGTGGTCAAGAACCTGCGCTTTCCTGACACCAACATCAGCAGCGTCATCACCCATGGTGACTTATCGCAGATCGGCAAGCTAGAAGGCATCGTCAACCCCCTGGATTATGGGGTGGGCGTGCTGAAAAATCAGCCCCTATAGCCACCCCACCCAGCACCAGCCAGCCTGCCACCAGCAGCAGCCCGCCGATGGGGGTCACAATACCCAGATTAAGCCCCGCCAGTGCCATCAGATAAAGCGAGCCAGAAAAACCCGCAATACCCAGACTCCAAAGCACCAGCACCCAGTGCTGCCCCGCTATTGGGCAGCTGCTGCGCCATACCAGTACTGCCAGCATGGCCAGCGTATGCCAGGCCTGGTAGCGTACCCCGGTCTCCACAGCACTGATAAGTTCGGCGCTGGCACGTGTCTCGAGGCCATGGGCCGCATAGGCCCCCAACAACACCATCAACGCGCCTGAAAACGCTACCCCAAGCCACCACACTTTATCTGTTCGCTGCACCTTGCTCTCCTTATCTACCGATTGATCGGTTTTCATTGTGCAGTTTAACGCTGCCACATACCTTGCGCGGCGCGAAACCGCTACAATGGAGGGTGTCTACACTCACACGTTTTGTTGCACACAATGGGACGCGCCCAGTTTATGTCTACCTCTAATGAGTCGATAAAACTTACCCTCAACGGTGATCCACGCTCCCTCGCCGCGGGTGCGACGGCGGCAGACCTTGTGGAAGAACTAGGGCTCAGTGGCCGCCGTATTGCCGTTGAGATCAACGAAGAAATCGTGCCCAAAAGCCAGCTTGCCGACACCCGCCTGGCCGATGGCGACCATATTGAGGTCGTCCATGCTATTGGCGGCGGCTAAAGGAATCCATGATGACGCCACTCACTGACACACCGTTTACCGTTGCCGGACGCGACTTCAGCTCTCGCCTTTTGGTAGGCACCGGCAAGTACAAAGACGTCGACGAAACCGGCGCGGCGATTGCCCAAAGCGGCGCTGAAATCGTCACCTTTGCGGTGCGCCGCACCAACCTGGGCCAGGATGCCGAGGCCCCCAACCTGCTGGATGTGATTTCACCCAAGCACTACACCCTGCTGCCCAACACCGCAGGCTGCTACACCGCCAAAGACGCTGTGCGCACCTGCCGGCTGGCCCGCGAACTGCTAGATGGCCATAACCTGGTCAAGCTGGAAGTGCTGGGTGACGAGACCACCCTCTACCCGAATGTGGTCGAAACGCTCAAGGCCGCCGAAACGCTGCTCGCCGACGGTTTCGACGTCATGGTCTACACCAGCGACGACCCCATTGTGGCACGCGAGCTGGAAGCCATGGGCTGCTGCGCCATCATGCCGCTGGGCTCGCTGATCGGCTCTGGCCACGGCATTCAAAATCCGCACAATGTGCGCCTGATCATTGAACAAAGCCAAGTGCCGGTGCTGGTGGATGCAGGCATTGGCACTGCTTCCGATGCCGCCATGGCCATGGAGCTGGGCTGCGACGGCGTACTGCTGAACAGCGCGATTGCCCATGCCCGCGACCCGCTGCGCATGGCCAACGCCATGAAGCTTGCCGTGCAGGCAGGCCGAGACGCTTTCTTGTCAGGCCGCATGCCGCGCCGCCAGACCGCCGACCCCTCTTCGCCTTTTGCTGGCCGGATTAACGGCTGATACAGAGACACCATGACCGATACGAAAGACACCGCCCCCGAAAACGCCGACGCCCCACTGCACCGACGGGGCATCAAAAGCTATGTGATTCGTGCCGGGCGTATGACCCCAGCACAAACGCGTGGATTAGAGGACGTTTGGCCACGCCTGGGGCTGACAATCGCCGACGGCCGCCAAGATCTAGATGCCCTGTTTGGCCGCCAGGCGCCTCGCGTCGTCGAGATCGGGTTTGGCATGGGCAACTCATTGATTGAGCAGGCCGAAACCCATCCGGAAACCGATTTTATCGGCATTGAAGTGCACGCCCCCGGCGTGGGCAAACTGCTCGATGAAGCGGATAAACGCGGCCTCACCAACCTGCGCGTTTACCGCGAAGACGCCCTGGCAGTATTGGAACAGTGTCTACCGGAAGGCTCACTGACCACTGTTCAGCTGTTCTTCCCTGACCCTTGGCCAAAAAAGAAGCACCACAAGCGGCGCATTGTTCAGCCTGCGTTTGTTGAGCTGATTCGCACCCGTCTTAAGCCCGGTGGCACCTTTCATCTAGCCACCGACTGGGAAGCCTATGCCGAATGGATGGCAGACGTGATGGAAGACGCGCCCGGCTATGCCAATACGGCTGGCGCTGACACCGCTCCCTACGTGCCCCGCCCCGCCTTCCGCCCACTGACCAAGTTTGAAGCCCGCGGCGAAAAGCTCGGCCATGGGGTGTGGGATTTGATTTACCGTCGGGAAGACTAGGCGCTTGCTGAAAAGCTACTCAAACGCCGTCATCGCAAAGCTTTCACACTCCACCACCTTGGCATGCCAGGCCTGAAGTGTCGGAAAGCGGTTAGGCCAATCAAAGGCCGGTAAGCGAAAGCTGATATAGCAAAGCGCCACAGCAACGGTAATCGCCCCCAGCGTACGCTCCGCATTGCCCGCCAGCACGCTGGGGTGCGCATCAAGCGTTGCCAGCGTGCGCTCGATGGCTTTCAAGCGGCGGCTGCCCAATACCGTTGTATCAACCTCATGGCCATTGTGCTTGCGGCCAATCACCACATTGAACGCCGCGTCAGTCAGGCCATGGCCAAGCCCGGCCAGCGCCAGGGTTTCCGCATATGTCTTGTGTGGCAAAAGCGACTCCCCTTCGCCTTGAGCATCCAAGTAGAGCGCTATCAAAAGCGACTCGGTCAGTACATCACCGTCGTCGGTGACCAGCGTCGGGATGCGACTGAGCGGGGTAATCTGTAAAAGTTCGCTATCCGCCGCCCAGGGGTCACACCAACAAAGCTCAGTGCGCTCGATCAACTGCTTTTCATACAGGCAAACCCGCGCCACGCGGGCATAGGGGGAGGTCGCGTTCAGGTAGAGTTGCATGGGAGTCTCCTTGGATGGGCACGTTTACCGCAGCTTGCGTGGCTAACGCGCGCAACGCAATAGGTCGATAGGTCAAAAAAAAGCGGCCCGTAGGCCGCTTAGTTAAGTACTTATATAACCGTCTGTTTACGGTTGACAACCTTCTGACTCAGGCTTCGCGTTTACCATCCACCAAGCGGCTCACACCCTCTGGATTGGCATCTTGCAGGGCATCCGGAAGCAGCGCTTCCGGCAGTGCCTGGTAGCAAACAGGGCGCAGGAAGCGATGGATCGCCGCGCTGCCCACCGAAGTCGTACGGCTATCCGATGTTGCCGGGTAAGGGCCACCGTGAACCATGGCGTGGCACACCTCGACACCGGTCGGCCAGCCGTTGGCCAGGATACGGCCCGCCTTGCGCTCCAGGGTCGGCAGCAGTGCTTTGGCAGCGTCCACATCGCCATCATCCATTTGCAGGGTGATGGTCAACTGACCCTCAAGTTCGGTAGCCACGCGCATCATTTCAGCCTGATCGGCGCACTCAACAACCAGCGAGCTGGCACCAAATACCTCGGCCTGCAGGGTCTCATCGGTAAGGAAGTCGGCAGCAGAGGCAACGAACAAGCCCGCGCAGCACTGGTTAGCGCCTTCACCAACCTGACCACGCGCCACTTCGCGTACCTTGGCATGCGAGGAGAGGGCGTTAACACCCTGCTCATAGGCCTGATGAATGCCCGGGGAGAGCATGGTCTGGCTGATACTCGCTTTAACGCCGTCGCCGGCGGCGTCGATAAAGGCGTCCAGCGCCTTGCCTTTAACAGCAATCACAAGCCCTGGATTGGTACAGAACTGGCCGGCCCCCATGTTGAGAGACCCGACAAAGCCTTCGGCGATCTTCTCGCCACGCGCTTCTAGGGCCTCCGGCAGCAGGAACACGGGGTTGATGCTGCTCATCTCGGCGTAGACCGGGATCGGCTGCGGGCGCGCCTGGGCCGTTGCCATCAGCGCCGTGCCGCCACTGCGCGAGCCGGTGAAGCCAACGGCCTGGATGCGCGGGTCATTGACCAGTGCCTGGCCGATCTCTTTACCCGAGCCGAACAGCAGCGAGAAGACACCATCAGGCAGGTTGCACTTGGCTACGGCGCGCTGAACGGCGCGGCCCACCAGTTCGGACGTACCAGGGTGGGCGGAGTGGCCCTTGACCACGACCGGGCAGCCAGCGGCAAGCGCTGAAGCGGTATCACCACCGGCCACAGAGAACGCCAGCGGAAAGTTTGAGGCGCCGAAAACGGCGACCGGGCCAAGACCGATATGGCGCTGGCGAAGGTCAGTCCGCGGCATGGGCGAACGGTCTGGCAGTGCCGGGTCAATGCGTACGTCGAGCCACTCACCGGCACGTACGACGGAAGCGAACAAACGCAGCTGACCGCAGGTACGGCCACGCTCGCCTTCCAGGCGTGGGCGAGGCAGGCCGGTCTCGGCCATGGCACGCTCGATGAGCTCATCGCCAATGCCCTCAATTTCTGAGGCAATGGTTTCGAGGAAGGTGGCGCGTGCTTCAAGGCCGGTCTCGCGGTAGCTGGCGAAGGCGGTTTCGGCTAGTTCGCAGGCACTTTCAACTTCTGCCTTGCTACCTCCCACGTAGGTCGGCTCCATCGTCTCGCCGGTAGCGGGGTTAACCGCATGAATGTCGGCTTGATTGCCACTAACGGCTTGCTGACCGATCAGCATTTCACCACGGATCGTCATAGATTCCTCCTTAGCTTAGTTTATCGGGCGCTTTGGATGCCCGATGGTGCTACGTTTGGTCCCGATACTGGGCATACATGTTCTTGGCTCGATCAAGATGCTTGAACATCATGTCGCGGGCTTTTTGTGCGTCACGCGACAAAATCGCTTCGATGATCTCGTCATGCTCGGCCTGAACACGCTCCAGGTAACGGTCGGATGATTTAGGGTCGATTTCGATACTGAGCAGCTTGGCCCTGGGAATGACACTCTTGCTCCACTGCTCGTAGAAAGATGCAAAGAAGGGGTTTTTGGTCGCCTTTGCAATCGCAAAGTGAAAAAGGTAATCCTCTTGCCGCGCCAGCCGTTTCTCGGCATGAGCCTTGATGAAGGCGTTATGCTGGGCCCTCAGAAGCTCTCGGTCGGCGTCGTCATGGCGCAGCGCCGCCAGCTCCGCCGCGGCAGGCTCCAGGGTTAACCTCAGTTCGAGCAAGTGCAGAATATCGGCAACGGTCGTGGGGTTGATATGCTGCGCGGGTCTCGGCTCCTCTGCCTTGGCTCGCAGCACTGTGGTGCCCACTCCCCTGCGCGTCTCTACCAGCCCCAGGGACTTCAGGTGGGTAATGGCCTCTCGCACCACAGTGCGGCTGACGCCGAACGAGTCGCACAAGCTGTTTTCGGTGGGCAACTTATTGCCCACCGCCACTGTGCCCTGCACGATCAAGGCCTCCAACTGCGTAGCAACATGCTTGGAGAGACTGCCCTGCTTCGCGACTTTGCTTACGTTGAGGGGAGCTTGAACCGATGTCATTTCGCTTTCCTTGACCATAAACGTCTTCGCCCAAAGTATGATGATATACATCATATCAGAGAGGTAAGGTTCTTACCTCACCAAGGCAGGATTACACAGGACTTAGCCGTTTAATCCTAACCATTCATTAGCTCTGCCAGCTCTTGATAGAGTTCAGCTGGAATTTCGACGCCTTCAAGCTGACTGCGGCGTCTTGCTTCGTGACGACGCTGTGACGGGAGGCGAGCTCCCTGATCGATAATCCCTTCGAACAGTACCTCGGCCTGGGCCAGGCGCGCCTCTGCCTCAGGGCCAAGTAGACGAGCAGGATCTATCGCCAATAAAAACTCACCGTGTTGCGGCCCCCCTTCTCGGCTGCCATCCGCTGGGCGTGTTTGGTGCCCTAACTGATCGCCAATCAACGGCCCGGCAAGTAACTCGATCATGATCGATAACGCAGAGCCTTTATGGCCGCCAAACGGCAGCAATGCCCCGGCGAGCGCGTCCGTTGGGTCGGTGGTTGGCTGTCCGTTATTATCCAGCGCCCAACCCGCAGGAAGTGATTTTCCAGCGCGGCGATGAAGCTCGACTTCCCCCCTTGCAACCACGCTGGTAGCAAAATCGAACGTAAAGGGCGGACCCTCGGGCCGAGGCCATGAGAAGGCAATCGGGTTCGTCCCCAACAGAGGTGAATCCCCACCGGCAGGGGCAACGTAGGCGTGGCTCGGTGTCATCGCCAAGCTCACCAAACCTTGCTCAGCCAATGCTTCCACCTCTGGCCACAGCGCCGAAAAATGGAACGCATTGTTGACAGCCAGTATCGCCACACCGCTAGCACGCGTTTTTTCTACCAAGTGGTGACGCCCGTATTCGAACGCGAGTAGGGAAGACCCTCTTTTAGCATCAACCCGGACCACGCTAGGTGCCTGATCAATGATTTCGGGAACAGCGTTTGGCTCAACACCTCCCTGTTTTAGGGTGCGCACGCAATCGATAAGCCGATATAAGCCATGTGAGTGGCACTCGTCGCGTTGGGCAGCCACCACGCTGCGAGCAATCGCCTCAGCGTGAGCAGCCGCAAACCCATTACCCTCGAGAAGGTTGACGCTCAAGGTCCAGGCCTCATCAAGCGAGAGTTTTGCCATTTTTTGCATATCCATTCCTAGCCTAGTTGCCCGTCATTCTTAGGCATCATCAGGGTGACCAGCGGCGACGAACTTGCCACCCTGATACACAACCGCCGGATCATCCGGATCCTGAGCAGGCTGTTGGTTGATTTTACCGCGCCATGGTTCGGAACTGTCCTTCGGTACCCAACCCAGAAACGCCACCTTGCTGTTATCCCACCATGATTCATGGTTGGCGGATGCACCATAGATGATGGTGTTACCTAGCTTGGGCGCGACAAAGGCGCGTTCAAGTAGGCTCATAAAGTCCTCGACACTCATCCAGGTAGTCATCATTCGCGCGTCGACAGGCTCAGGGAAACATGAACCAATGCGCACACTCAGGGTTTCAATATTGAACTTGTGGAAATATAGGCTGGCCAGGTCTTCGCCAAAGCACTTAGAGACGCCATATAGAGAATCGGGGCGGTGCGCAGCGTCGGTATCAATTCGTGTGGTGCGTGGATAAAAGCCGATGGCATGGTTAGAGCTGGCAAATACAATGCGTGGCTTTCCCTGCTTTCTTGCCGCCTCATAAAGATGGTAGGTGCCCATAATATTGGCGTTGAGAATGGCCTCCCAAGGACTCTCTACCGACATGCCGCCTAAGTGAATAATGCCATCGCAGCCGTCTACCAATGCGTTAACTGCCTGGGGGTCAGATAAATCGGCCTGCACGACTTCTTCGTGCGCATCAGCGGTACCCAAATCTGCAATATCTGAAAGCCTTACCCGCTTGGCTAGTGTTGCCAGATAGGGACGCGAGCTGCTGCCTAACCCCCCCGCTGCACCGGTCACTAAAAGACGTTCAAGCATGTTGTTCTCCTTGAATAAAATAATAAATCACACTATAAAAATGCGATAAATCCTCTAGAATCCATAAAGTCGGGCCGGATTTTCGGCCAATATCTTTTGCCGGACAGGCTCGCTTGCCCAGGGTAAAAGAACATCGAGCTGCTCGGCATCGTCGGGATACTGCTCTCGGGGTACCCCTACATGCGGCCAGTTGCTACCCCAGATGATGCGCTCGGGCGCGTGGGCTATAACACGCTTGGCAATCGCCCCGATATCCTCATAATGAGGGCCTCCGGTGACACTCGCCTCATAGCCTGCACAAATCTTGAACCACGCATTGCCACGGTCCAGAAGGCGCAGGATCTCATCGACACGGCGGTCGTCAGCGGGCACCGGTGGCATAAACTTGCCAATATGATCGATGATGTAATCGCTTTCGATCTGATGGAGGCCATCCAGGTAATCGTCAAGTTGAACGCCATTGAATTGCACCATTAAGTGCCACCCGAACGGGCGAATAAGCCGCTCTACCGTGTGCATCTGTTCGGTTGTCACCGCCCCACCGGGCAAGTTCATAATGCGCGCACCGCGAACCCCCGCCGCATGCCACTCCTCAAGCTTCTTTACGGGTGTATCGGGGCTTACCACGGCAACGCCTCGCGCCACACTTGAGCCAAGTATTTTCAGGCTCTCAAGCAGTGCACTATTATCAAATTGATAAGCATTCGGCTGGGTCACAACAACGCGCTCAAGGCCCAAACGCTCTTGCACGCGCCGGTAGTGCTCAACGGTGGCAAGCTCTGGTATTTGAGGACCGCCGGGCTGTGCCTCATAGCCCGGGAGATAAAGATGGATATGGCAGTCGGTTGCCCCCGGCGGCGTCGCTAACGCTGGCTTAGGGCCGTCGAGCGGGCGTGTATTATCTGGAATGAGGGCCAATTTACATCTCCTTCATGGCATAGGTTTCAAGTGCCTGGCGATCAATCTCGATGCCCAACCCTGGGCCGTCGGGTATTTGCACAATACCTTGGTGGTGTTCGATCGGGGTCTTCACCACGGCTTGCCGGAAAGGATTTTCCGTACGGTCAAATTCGAGGATGGGTGGGCGTGGCTCACGCCGCGGCGGGTTAGGTAATAATGCCGCCATAAATTGCAGGCTGGCGGCAATACAGACCGCCGTACCCCACACGTGCGGGATAAGACGCACGCCGTGCAAATCCGCCATATCAGCCACGCGACGTATCTCGGTAAAACCGCCAACACCACAGATATCTGGCTGAACGATGTCCACCGCCCGCGTTTCTAGCGGTGCTTGCATAGCGTAGCGACCATGCCAGGTTTCGCCGCCAGCCACCGGGATAGGCTGACCTGATTTCACGGCGCGGTACGCTGACAGCTGCTCGGGGAGCACCGGCTCTTCAAACCAATCGACGCCCCATTGAGCCGCGCGTTTACCCACCTCCACAGCCTCCAAGACGTCGTAACCATGGTTGGCATCGATCATCAAACGCATATCAGGGCCGATGGCTTCACGCACGGCGGCAATCACTGCAAGGTCTTCCTCAACGTCAAAGCCAATTTTCACCTTCACCGCATGAAAACCCTCGTGACGATAACCAGCTACCTCTTCAGCCACGTCCGATACGCGATCAACCCCGTCACGCCGGAATGAGCCGGTCGCGTAAGCGCTTACACTCTCCCGAACTCTGCCGCCCAGCAGGGTGGAAATAGGCACACCAAAATGTTTGCCTTTAATATCCCAAAGTGCAATGTCAATACCGCTAAGCGCTGTCACGGTGAGTCCTCGTTGTCCCTGGTCACGCAGTTGGTTATAAAGCGTTAACCAGAGTCGCTCTGTTTGTAACGGGTCCTGCCCTACCAAGCTTTGCGCATAAGCAGCCACGACAGCCGCGTTGAGTTTGGCCGGGCCCAGGCACTCCCCCCACCCAACAGTGCCATCGTCACAGATAACCTCGACCAAACAGTGCTGACGCCTGGAAAATTGCATCGAAGCACTTTCAAACGGGGTATCTAACGCATAATCCAGCAAATGTGTGCGAACAGATTGCACCTTCATAGCGCAGACTCCTTATTAAAAGCGGTGATAAAAGGCACAACTACTCAAAAAAGCCGGGCAACGTCAGCGAGACAGCGGGGACATAAGTCACCAGCATCAACGCCACAAACAGGGCTAAATAGAAGGGCCAGATCGTGCGCACCGCTTTTTCAATACGGATTTTGCCGACCACACACCCAACATATAGGCAGGTGCCTACCGGCGGCGTACATAGCCCCAGCCCCAAGTTCATCATCAGCATCACGCCAAACTGGATAGGATCCATACCTGACTGCGTTGCCACCGGCAGGAAAATTGGCGTACAGATCAAAATCAGCGCTGCCATATCCATGATCATGCCTAGCCCGAGCAAAATCAGGTTGAGCATCAACAGAATGACGATGGGGTTATCGGAAATGGTCGTTAACGCCCCCATCAGGAGTTCCGGAACGTTATAAAGCGCCAGCAAGTAGGAGAATGCCGATGCGCAACCGACCAATATCATCACCAATGCCGTGGTTTTAACCGCTTGATACACCGCCGCTTTAAACGATTCCCAGCGCAGCTCACGATATACAAATGCCGTCACCAAAATAGCGTAGATAGCACCAAAAGCACCCGATTCGGTCACTGTCAGCACGCCTGAGAGTACGCCTCCCACAATGATGACGGCCGTCAATAAGCCAGGCACAGCAGCGACAAGGCTAAACAACAGCGCCTGCCACCCGGGAAATTCTTCCCCTTTATAGCCACGCTTCACCGCCACGATGTAGGCGGCTACCGCCAGTGAAAGGCACATCAATATCCCCGGCACAATACCGGCAATGAATAGCTGAGTGACCGAGATGCCACCACCCGCCGCCACGGCGTATAAAATCATATTGTGGCTTGGCGGAATCACCACACCGGCGACAGAAGAGGTCACCGTGACATTGACTGCGTAGTCAGCGTCGTAGCCTTTCTCTTTCATTACCGGGATCAGCAATGAACCCAGCGCGGACGTATCCGCCACCGCCGAGCCGGAAATCCCCCCAAACAGCATTGACGAACTTACGTTCACCAGCCCTAAGCCACCTCTGACTTTACCCACCATGGCGGATGCTAGACGAACAAGGCGCGCTGAAATGCCGCCTTGGAGCATCAGCTCGCCCGCGAAGATAAAGAACGGTATCGCCAGCAGTGAAAATACCGAGATGCCTGATAAAATGCGCTGGAAGGCCACAAATAGAGGCAGGCCCTCATAAATAAAGGTAACTACCGCTGCCAGACCCACCGCAAATGCCACGGGGGCACCGACAATAAGGCCCAGAAAAAACAGCCCGAAGAGAATAGCGAGACCCATGATAATTCCTTATTTAAGACGGCTATTAGTGACTCTTCCCAACATGTCGGCAACAGAAAACAAGACTATGAGCACACCACAAATCACTAAAGGCGCAGCTCTCCAGCTTTCTGATAAACCAATCATTGGGATGGCCCGCTCCAGGTTGTTAAGCACCAATAGCGATCCCTGATAAGTCATAAAAATGCCAAACCCAATAACAAAAAAATCAGCAATGGCATGGAAAAGCTTGTTCCAAAAAGAGGGCAGCCCCTCACGAATAAAATCGATACTTAAGTGGCTACGATTCCTTACACCTGCCGCTGCCCCTAGCCCGGATTTCTCATAGTACCTCAGCCAGTACCGCACTCAGGCTGTAACATCACTAAACACCTACTGGCTCGACTTACATCGGCTACTTTTTAACCACTTTCCGTCGTTCAGACACACTTCCCCCTTCCCCCC
>NZ_NBYR01000036.1:0-17404 GCF_002119345.1 Halomonas sp. CSM-2
TTACTAGGCGTGGTCAGTCGCTTCTCCCACTCTTGCCCCGCTTAGAGAAGCACACTGTCAATTAGACCGCTGAATCCTACAATAATCAATACGAGCCAAAGCGGAATTTTCCATGCTGACGATCTCGACCTTGTCGTGATCGGTCATGCTCCGAGTTATTGTCAAATTCTGTGTATGGCCGGTCAGGCGGCAGTCCTGTCTGACTGATCGGTCAAGGGTTCGCCGTCCTTGAACTGGACGTTGTTCACGACCAGCTCCAGCTTGTTGAACCCCTTGATCCGCTTCCAGCGCTTCTGGGCGCTCTGAAGCAGCTTGAAGACCATCGCCAGGGTCGTCGCTCTGGAGCCGCAGTTCCGGCTGCGCTTGCTCCGCAGGCGGACCGTGGCGAAGGTCGACTCGATCGGGTTGGTGGTGCGGATATGCACCCAGTGTTCTGCCGGGTAGTCATAGAACGCCAGCAGCTCCTCCCGATCCTTGGCCAGGCACTCCATGGCTCTGGGGTACTTGGCCTCGAAGCGTTTCACCGTGCGATCGAAAGCCTTGTGCGCCTCATCGCGGGTCTCGGCCATCCAGATCTCATGGAGGTCGGCCTTGACCTTGGGCTGCACGGATTTCGGCAGTTTATTCAATACGTTGGCAGTCTTGTGGACCCAGCAGCGCTGGTGCTCGGTCTCTGGATAGACCTTGCTCAACGCCGCCCAGAAGCCCATGGCGCCGTCGCCAACCGCTAGCTTGGGGGCCGTCGTCAGCCCGCGCTCGCGTAGCCCCGTGAGCAGCTCTTTCCAGCTGGCCTCTGACTCACGCTGCCCATCCTCGACGACGACCAACTCCTTGCGGCCCTGCTCAGTGACGCCGATGATCACCAGCAGACACAGACGGTCATCCATGCGCACGTTGCTGTACACGCCGTCAGCCCACCAGTAGACGTAACGCTGGTCTGCCAGGTCGCGCTTCTGCCAGTCGGTATGCTCGTCCTCCCACTGCTTCTTGAGACGCGACACGGTGTTGGCCGAGAGTCCCTTGGCCTGGTCACCCAGCAGGGCCGACAGGGCCTCCTGGTAGTCGCCGGTAGAGACTCCCTTCAGGTAGAGCCAGGGGATCAGCTCCTCGATGCTGCGGGCCCGCTTCAGGTAGGGCGGCAACAGCGCGCTGCTGAAGGTCACCCCGTCGCCACTGCGGTCACGGACGCGGGGCACCTTGATCTCGACGTCGCCGATACCGGTTTGCACGGTGCGCTCCGGCAGGTAGCCGTTGCGGACGACGACACGGCGGCCGTCTTCCAGCGTCTTGTCGGCATATTGCTCCAGAAACGTGCTCAACTCCGCCTCCACGGCCTTGGCGATCAGGTCTCGGGCCCCTTTGCGCAGCAGCTCATGCAACGGATCAGTAGCGCCGGTGTCTGGCTGCGTCACGGCTTGGAGAGTAGAATTGCTCATGGCGTATCCGTCCTATGTTGGTTGTGATCTGGCGAGATCAATCAACAGGATACGCCACCCTCTCTACTGCCCTCCATACACAAGAACTGAGCTTAACTCAACGAATGATGGAAGGGCAGCAGACGACCCAAAGCGGCCTTTTAGGAATTCTGCATATACATGCCAAGCTTGGTAATGAGCGCTGGGTGGACAGCCACATTAGACCTGATAGCTATTGCTTGAACGTCGCTGCGCTGGTTGTTACAAAGGCTACCTCCGATCAAGGGCATCACAAAAAGTCACCAACTGGCAGTGCACTATTTGATCACTGCAGGAGGTGCCGCTTTTTCGCTTGCGAGGCTGCTGATTGCTCTGTATCCACGTCAAGGGTTATAAGCTGACGTTCTTTGGCCAGATAACCGCCTAGCGCTGCGAGGATTTTAAGTGAAAGTTACTGAGCCAAGCCTTTCCCAGGCCAGCAGATCGGCTAACGTTAATCCCTGATGCGTGGCGTACTGGCTTAGCGGTATCTCCAGTACCGAGGCATACCGAGCCAAAAGGCTTGTGTAGCGTTGAGTTCGCGGCTCATGAGGCGCTCCCAAATAAACAAGAGCCTCAGTGTGGTTGGCAATATTCAGCCTGAGAAGATGTGTATTAGTGGACCGTATATGGAGTCCTCCTCGTTTGCCAGCATGAGGCGCGATGGTCGGTAGGTACGACTGCACACGTATATCCGGTCTTTTCAAGGATGCCAGCGGCATCGGACCTAAGTGGGCTATTCGCACGTCAGCTCCCATTCGCTTACACGAGCTCTACGGCTCAGCGGTCCACAGGGGTTTTCTGACGTCGGTTCGACCTATTCGCCATCTAGCAGCATGCTCAGCAATCGTTGATGGTAGGGAACTACGCCGCCTGCGATGCCAGGTCAGGGTCATAGGCCTGGTCATGGCGGGTGATCGCCCAGGCAATGCGTGCCGTCTTGTTGGCCAGCGCGATGACGGCGACATTGACGTGCTTGCGTTCAGCCAACTGCCTGACCCAGTGGCTGAGGTTATCCTTCCGGCCTTCGCTCCATCGGAATGCCGCGCGAGCCCCATGAACTAGCAAGCTGCGCAAATAACTGTCGCCTCGCTTACTGATGCCCAGTAGGCGGTCACGACCTCCCGTGCTGTGCTGCCGCGGTGTCAGCCCCAGCGAGGCGGCAAAATCACGGCCACACTTGAAGGCCTGAGCATCACCCAAAGCGCCGGCCAACGCACTCGCGATCAATGTGCCGACGCCCCGCAGGGTCATCAGTCGCTTGGCAACCGGGTCGGTCTGAGCGTGTCGTTCGATACGCTCGGTCACCGTAGCGATGCGCTCATCAAGATAGCGTAGCTCCTCGGCGAGACCCGACAACAAGACACGGAAGTCATCGGTCAGGCCGTTCTCGGCATCTTCCAGCCAGCGCGGCAAGGCCGTGCGCAGCTGGCCAGTGCCGATGGGCGCTACCAATCCGTACTCACCGATCAGACCTCGGATCTGGTTGGCCTTGGCAGTGCGCTGATGAACCAATTCACTGCGGATGCGATGCGCCGCCTGAATATCCTGCTGTGAGACGGTCTTGACGGCGACGAAGCGCATACTCGGACGTCCTATGGCCTCGCAGATGGCTTCGGCATCGACACGATCGTTTTTGTTACTCTTGACGTAGGGTTTGACGAATTGGGCGGCGATCAGTTTGACGTGATAGCCACGTGCCTGCAGCTCACGCGCCCAATGGTGGGCGGAGGCACACGCCTCCATCCCGATCACGGCTCCCGTGGGGACGCGCTTGACGATGGCATCAAGCCATTTGTCGCGCTTGTACTTGCCGAGCCACTCGACCTGGTCATGACGATCGACGCCGTGAACATGAAAGACGGATTTGGCAATATCGACACCAACGCGTGAAATGCTCATGGGATACTCTCCTCAGCCGGTGACCTCACCCTCTCAGTATGGCGCATGGCGCGGACTTAGGTGAGGAGGACTCCATCCCATTGCTTACGGTGTCGAGGCCATGAGCGAGCGCCTTAGCCCGCGCCTGGTGTTGGTGTACGGCCAGAGCCCGGTGGAGATTGCAGCACCTTCGCTTGAGATTGTGCCGGATTGGCACCGGCTGCGTAAGCTGTCGCCGAAGGCGAAAAGCAGCAAAGCTGCTCGATCCCATTGCCATCGAGCGACAGTCGAGGCACATTAGCCAGATAATCACAGTCGCACGCTCTCGTTCCGATTTTAGGCCCAGCAGATAGGGGAGGTTCCCATGTCCCAGCAAATCATCCTCACTACCTCGTCACACCTGGAAGGTTACCGGGTCACCGAGCATATCGATATAGTGTCCGCCGAGTGTGTATTTGGCATGAACGTGATCAAGGATATGTTTGCAGGGGTTCGGGACTTTTTCGGTGGCCGCAACAAGTCATCTCAGAACGCCTTGCGTGATGCGCGCGTTGCGTGTCTCGATGAGCTGCGCGAAGAAGCAGCGCAGATGGGGGCCAATGCGGTGATCGGCATTGACCTCGACTACAGCGAGATTTCGGGTGGCGGTAAGTCGATGCTGTTTTTGGTGGCGACTGGAACGGCGGTGAAGATTGTGAAAGCGTGATATTCGCATCCTGAAAATGCGCAGGGCCGTCTTTATTTCGGCTCACTCAGCTGCGCATACCAAAGGCTGAATCACATCGCCTCTGACTTCCTCGATGAGCACAGCCGTTAATCCCACCGGGGCAACCACACTTAACGTATCGTGCAGAGGTTGGCGAAGCAGGATAAATCCCGCCTTCAATGCTTCAGCTGCCGGTGTTATTGGCCCCACCTCCGGCTGGGGTCATGCTACTAAGCATTCTGTGGTTCGGTGCTTGGGGTGTGTTCAATAATCCCGGTAGTCAGGCGCTTCGCCTTCCATACGTGACACACCGCTTACATCGCTAAACAACAAGGTATTTCTCTTGCCAACAGAAATGATGTTGCTGGTGGCGCAAATATGATCGCCTAAGGCATAGCTCCCGCTTGGTTCTATTGCGAACGTACTTGTATCGATACCAATCACAATGCCATCAGAGTGTTGGCCTTGGTGTGGTCCAGCGACAGCCACAGAATTGGTGTTAATGACCTGTGCGTATCTCCAATCCAATGGCAATTCACAACTGATTCCAATTTCAGGATATTCCGGCGCTCCGAAAAATAACTCAGACAGATATCCATTGGGCCCACCTGCCAATAAAAAAATTAATGCTAACAATACGATAGCAATAGTCAGGATGTTAAGTTTCATCGAAATTCCTTTTCTCAGTAAACATTAAGCTGGTCAGCATCCTTCAGTTGAATTTGCACATCACCACGATACTCGCTGACTTTGCCCATGACGCATGCATCATCGCCAATGATGTTTTGAGAGAGCTGGGATGCAAATTCAGGGCGGTTATTATCCCAGATAAGTAGAGTCAACCTGTCAGGATTAGGGAAACTGGCTCCCACTTCTATCCATGTTGGACTGCCGTTGACATCGGGCTTGTAAGTGATGCGCTTGATCAGCCCTTGTGTTGTTACCGTTTCGCCCATGTGGTTGCGTACTTCGCTCCAATGAATGGCATTAGGACATTCTTGCGCCGCCGCTGCGGAAGTTGGCAAGGCGTTCTGTAGTTGATTTGTTAGCCACGGTTGACCGTAAAAAATAAAGCCAAGTACGACTGCAGCCACGAGCCCTGCCGAAACAGCCATTTTTTTCAGCTCCTGCTTAATCGGCTTTTTGCGGCGCTTAGCCTTCCTGGTAGGGTGGGTGTTCTTCACAGGGGCTACAACAGGCTCCCTGGTTTGTGTAGGAACTGGGCTAGCATGGCTTGATCTTGCAGCTTCCTTATGACGGAGCTTGAGCAGCAGAGAGTGGATATTGTTGCGGCACCGTACGGGCTCATTGCAAACATCGTGGTTAGCGAAACGCAGTACATGCCAGCCTTGGGACGTTAAGGCCGATTGCCGCCTTTGCCAATCTACGAACTCGGCATGTGTCATGCCTTCGCCGGTGCCGCGTTTGTCGTAGCCGTCGACCTCGATGGCGATGCGAACTTCCTCACCCTCACGGATCGCAAAATCACAATAGCGCTGCTTCTCATCATCGTCGCGGAAAGACATTTGTGCTTGCAGGGAGGCGAAGTTGAGATCCGGGATGCTGGTGAGAATATTCTCAAAAAAGAAGTGCTCGAACTGACTGCCGAGCAAATGACGATTCTGTGCATACCATTGCTGAGGGGTCATCCCTGAGTCCTTTAAAACAAAATTACTAACGGCTCATGTTATGCCTATGCAACATATTAATGAAGGGAATTTAGTTGATATTTTAGTGGCGTGATGGCTACGCCCACGCTGCCGAGTCGGCTTGGTTTCGGCCCGCAAGGCTGGCGCCATGCTGCAATCGGGGGCCTTCGCCGCTCGCGCCGTTATGGCCATCGCCACGCCAAACCCCCGCCTGGCTTGGCCAGCCGACACGTCGCTGGTGTCGTGCGCATAGAGTCTCCACCTCGTAGCTCGCTTGCGGCCTTGGCCGCGCAGGCTCGCCATAACCCCGACCAGCCGTGCGAGCCACGGAGCTGGTTCAGTGGAAGTGGCCGCGCTGAGCGCCGCCACTGTGTGCATGGCTGCTGCTGTGCCGTCACATCCACCGCCCCCGGCTTCGCTAGCGGCTGCCTGTGTGTTCATCACCGCAGCGGTTACACTCTGCCGCCATCGCCATCGCCATCGCCATCGCCATCGCCATCGCCATCGCCATCGCCATCGCCATCGCCATCGCCATCGCCATCGCCATCGCTTTCGATTGCTGTATGCTCTCTGTGGGCAATTTGCTGCAGTGCAATTCGCAGATTGGCGGCATTGATCTTAACGCCTGGGTGCCATATTGAAAGCCACGAAGTGAATTGTGTTTGAAATCTTCATGGGCATAATTGTTAGTGCCATATCCGGTGCGACTGGCTTTCTTTTCCTGAATTTCGTGATGCAACCCCATCCTGCAATATCGTGAGCTGCGAGCGAAGTTGTATGCCGAGCAGATTTACCATGCCAGTGTAAATCCATCTGGACATTAAAAGCATCGAATATGGCAATGATGTGAGCTGACGCCGTTAAACCGACACACTTGACCTAACCGTATTGCGCCACTTTTTTACGGCAGTCGGTAAGGCCACGTTCCAGGGAAGCAATGCTTCCAGTGCCTCCAGCGTATCAGCGGTGGCGATACGTTCCAGCACATGGTGGATATAGGCAGCAGGATTCAGGCCATTAGCTTTGGCCGACTCGATTAACGAGTAACAGGTGGCACTGGCATGGGCACCGCGCGTTGTATCGGCGAACAGCCATGCTTTGCGGCCGATGGCGAAGGGGCGAATGGCATTTTCAGCCAGGACATTACTGATCTGCAGGTCACCGCGCTCACAGTAGCCGATCAGCGTTGTCCACTGGTTCAGCGTGTACTCCATGGCCTTGCGCGTCAGGCTCCCCTTCATCACGCGGCTGACATTGGCCTCTAGCCACGCCTTGAAGTCCTCGAGTCGCGGGAGGCTCAGTTCCTGGCGGATACGTTAACGCTCTGCGTCACTCAGATCCTTTGTTTGGCGTTCAATGGCGTAGAGTTTGTTGATATGGCTCAGGCCTACATCAGCCTTGGCCAGCGGCTCGTTCTTGCCTTTTTCTTTGGCCTTGGCGGCCTTAGAGGCCTTAGAGGCCTTAGAGGCTTCCACGAACTTGCGTCACGCATGATCCCAGCAGCCAATACGGGCGATACCGTTGGCGCGGCATATTTGTCCGTAACCGGCATAGCCATCGGCTTGCAAAATGCCCGCGAAGTCATCGAGCAGTCGCACCGGTACTCTGCCGCCTCGGGATGGGGCGTAGGCAAAGAGCACCGATAGCTGATCCTGTGGGCCTTCTCGCGTCACCTATATCCATTTATCCGATTGTGCCTTTTTGCCGTCTTCCTTGAGCACCTGCAGCCGCGTTTTATCGACTTGCAAGTAAGCGCTACTGTTTTGCGCCTCGCGCATTAAGGTCATCAGTGGCTTGAAGGTATCATCCAGCCGGAGGATTCAGTTCGCCATCTGCGTGCGGCTCGCCGTGTGACCTAAGCGCTTGAGCATACTTTCCTGCCGGTACAGCGGCAGGCCATCGGCGTATTTGGATGTGACCAGGTGGGCCAGCAGTGACGTGGAGGCCGTGCATTTGCCCAGCGGGTGAACGGGACGTTCCGCGGCGAGAATGCGGTCATTATCCCTCAGTGAGAACACGGTTTTTTCCTGCCAGTATTCGAGTACTTTCGGCTGCGCAGGAATAAACTGCAGCTCTTCTTTGACCTTGGTGAAGAAAGTCTGGGTAGCACCGGCTTTTTGTTCCACGCTGAGCATCAGGTCGATATGTTCGCGCATCAGGACATCCGAGAAGCCGCGTTGGAGGCGCGGACGTGACGTATGCGGTGCCTCTTGTGCTTCGATATCGTCCGGCAGTTGATCGTGTAAGGCGTCGAACTCGGCTTCCAGCTTGGGTTCATCGAAGAGGTGAGCCTGGTGCATATTCCGGCGAACGTGACCGGTCATTCCGGGGATCGTGACCGGTTTGCACACGGCTTTCACGCTGGAGTCGATTTTGTACGCTGAGCGGTCACGATGGGTCAACTGATTCCGTTTTTGGTGCGTTGGCTTTTATCATCGATTCTCCTTTCAGATTGAGTCGATGAGCGCCGTGCAGGAGCCGATCCATGATGGCGTCTGCCAGCGTGGCGGAGCCGATAGCGTCATGCCAGTGCTCAATGGGTAACTGGCTGGCGATCAGGGTTGAGCCCCGCCCGTGGCGACCCTCGATCACTTCCATCAGGTCTTGTCGCGGCGGCGCCGTGATCTTCTGTATGCCCCAGTCGTCCAGGATCAGCAGGTCGGTCTTCGACAACTGATTCATCAGCCGTTCGTAGCTACCATCGCCGTGGGCGATGCGCACCTGCTCGAACAGCCGCGGTACCCGCAGGTAGCGTACCGAGAGGCCTTGCCGACACGCCTGATTACCCAGCGCACAGGCCAGCCATGTCTTGCCGCAGCCAGTGGGGCCGGTGATGCATAGGTTCAGGGACTGCTGGATCCAGTCGCCACTGGCCAGGCCTGCCATGCGTGAGCGCTCCAGTCCCCGAGGGTGGCGGTAATCGATGTCTTCGATGCACGCGGGTACGCGCAGGCGAGCGGTCTTGAGCAGCCGAGCCAACCGCCGGTTTCCCGGTGCAGCACCTCCCGATCACTAACAGGGTCAAGCGTTCCTCGAACGCCAGGTCGTGGGTGTCTGGTTGAGCGCGCTGTTGTTCCAGGCATCGCTCATGCCTGTCAGTTTGAGGTGGCACAGCGTATCGAGCGTGTTGTGCGTGAGCATAGGTTTCTCTGGGATCAGTGGTAATAGTGGGGGCTGCAAACATTGGTGTGAACCTGCAACTCGGTCAGTTCCGGTTCTTCCTCAGCCTGCGGCAGCGGTAACTGATCCAGCCTCTGCTTCAGGATCGATGTGATGCTTTGGTAACTGGCGGAGTGGATGGCGAGCGCCCGGGCACAGGCCTGCTCAAGGCGGTCACGGCTGTAGTGGCATGGGCTATCTCCGCACAACCGTGTATTTTTGGAAGAGCTTGGGTTGCAAAGCAGAGTGGATGTTGAACGAGCGCACGGTGAAGGCGCTTTCACGCGAGGTCATCCTGATTATTTTGCCGGTCTAACTGCGCATCGCCGCAAGTGCATTATCGAATGGTTGAACCAGCCGCCAGAACCCGCCGTTACCACCTATCCAACGGTTGAAACCATCACGTTACGCTTGGATGCTCAGCCTGTGCACGAGCTTGAAGCACTGGCCAACGCTTCGAAAGTCGAATCTTCAGAGCTTGTAGCGCGTTGGATTCGCTGCGAAGCTGAGAGAAAGAGAATTTAAATTAGGAGTAAAGCATGAGGCTCGCATCTGCGGCTTTGATTACAGCTGCCGCGCTACTGCCCACCACTGCGCTCGCAGACGCTATCATCGGCAGCTGGAATATCAAACACATGGGTTGGAACAACGACAAGGCGATGGCCGAAGTAGCGCATGTAGCGCAGCACTTTGATTTTCTCGCCGTTCAAGAGCTAATGGACCCCACCGCGCTTTCCCAGCTTGAGCAAGCCGTGGAAGCCGCCAGCGGTGAATCCTGGTCAAGCATGGCCAGCGACGATCTCGGCCGCAGTACCTACCGCGAACACTACGGCTTCCTGTGGCGTGAGAGCGAGATAGAGTACGACAGCGGCGCCGTGGTGTTCCTCGACAGTCGCGACGTATTCGCCCGCGAGCCATACTCGGCCAAGTTTACCGCACTGGAAAGTGGCCAGCAGTTTGCCGCTGCAACGGTGCATGTGGTGTATGGCGATAGCGTGGGCGACAGACTGCCAGAGATCGAAGCGCTTGCTGACTACTGGGGTTGGCTAGAGGAAGTTTACCCAAATACGCCACGGCTGCTTTTGGGCGATTTTAACCTTCCGCCGCATCATTCTGGCTGGTCAGAGTTGCGCGAGCTTGGTGCAACGCCCGCGATCACCGAAGGTGCCACGACGCTCGGCACTACAAACGGCGTCTGGGCCAACCTCTACGACAATATTTGGCACGACGACACAGCGGCGATCACCGCTAAAGGAATCATCCAATTCCCTGACTTACTCCCGGGTGAGCATACTGCCGTGCGGGACTCGGTTTCTGATCACGCGCCGGTATGGGTTGCCTTGAGCGGTGCTGAGCTTGAGCTAACTGCGTTTGATGGCAGTGCGTATGAAGCGGCCAACGACTCGGTGTACTGCATTGATCTGAACGACGCTACGGCCAAGCAGCTGGACGAATTGCCGAATGTGGGGCCAGCGAGGGCAGATCAGATTATTGATATGCGTCCTTGGGGAAGTGTTAGTGACTTGTCTCGTGTCAGCGGTCTTGGAGCCGCAAGCGTGAAGGATATTGAGGATAGTGGGCTGGCGTGCAACGTAAATTAGAGACAAGCTCATGGAAACGGAAAGCCAAACGCTAAAAGCGCAAGACGAATTGAGTAATACAGCTGCTAAGGAAGTGATCTATCTGCTGGAAAATCCAGCTATGCCAGGATTAGTGAAGATTGGCAAAACATCCCAGTCTGACGTACAGATTCGGATGGGCTAGCTTTATAGCACTGGCGTACCTGTGTCTTTTGAGTGCATATAGGCGGTCGAGGTGGATGGGGCGTACAAAGTAGAGCGTGCGCTTCACCTTGCTTTTGGTCCTCAACGGCTTAACCCTGACGAATCCCCACGAATTTAGCGCTATGCGTCGCATAATGCCTGATGGCGGGCTTCTTCACGGAGGCTTGCCTGAAGCGATGCCCAGCAAGGCCAGGGCACAGCGCCGGAAGATTGTCGGCGAAGCCATTCCAGCCCAAGGCGCCACACGGATAAAACATTTCGATGGTCGATACTGTTGCTCTGATAGCGTTTCTGTTGCCCACTGGTTCTGACGCCCAGACCGGCGACCATCATCGCCATATTGGCCAGCATCGCGATTAGCAACAGGACCTCAATACGCCTGCCCTGACACGATTGATGCATACCAAAGCCCAGCCCGAACAGGGGGCTTTTGACGTCGCGAAAGCCTTCTTCGATCTGCATTCGTTGCCGGTAGATGGCGACCACTTTTTTCGCCTGTGTCGAGCGCCTCGGCAGGTTAGTGACCAATACCCAGGGTTCTTCCTGACGGCGGGCGATGGTTCGGCTTGCACTGTCCTGAGAGACCTGTCCACGTATATGGAGTCCTCCTCGTTTGCAAGCATGAGGCACGATCGGCGGTAGGTACGACTGCACACGTATATCCGGTCTCTCCAATGATGCCAAGGGCATCGGACCTCGATGGGCTATCCGCACGCCAATTCCCATAAGCTTGTTCGAGCACCGGGGCTCTGCGTAGACAACGGGGTGTCTCGGCGTCGGTTCGACCTGGTCGCCATCTTGCAGCATGCTCAGCAATCGTGATGGTGAGGTATCTCTTCGATAGATAAGTAATAAAGTCGATGGATATTACGCCGTATGTGCTGCCAAGTCAGGGTCATAGGCCCTGTCGTGGCGAGTGATGGCCCAAGCAATGCGTGCCGTTTTGTTGGCCAACGCCACGACAGCCACGTTGGGATGCTTGCGCTCGACCAGTTGCCGGATCCAGTGACTCAGGTTGTCTTCCTTGCTTTCGCAATGGCGCAGCACGGCACGCGCGCCGTGGGTCAGCAGGGTCCGTAGGTAGCTGTCGCCTCGCTTACTGATGCCCAGGAGGCGGTCACGTCCTCCCGTGCTGTGCTGCCGCGGTGTCAGCCCCAGCGAGGCGGCAAAATCACGGCCACACTTGAAGGCCTGAGCATCACCCAGAGCGCCGGCCAACGCACTCGCGGTCAATGTGCCGACGCCCCGCAGGGTCATCAGTCGCTTGGCAACCGGGTCGGTCTGGGCGTGTCGCTCGATGCGCTCGGTCACCGTGGCGATGCGATCATCCAGGTGGCGCAGGTCCTCGGCGAGACCCGACAACAGGACACGGAAATCATCGGTCAGGCCGTTCTCGGCATCTTCCAGCCAGCGAGGCAAGGCCGCGCGCAGCTGGCCAATGCCGGTGGGCGCCACCAGCCCGTACTCGCCGACCAGGCCACGGATCTGGTTGGCCTTGGCAGTGCGCTGCTGAACCAGTTCACTGCGGATGCGATGCGCCGCCTGGACATCCTGCTGCGCGGCGGTCTTGACGGCGACGAAGCGCATGGTCGGACGCCCCATGGCCTCGCAGATGGCCTCGGCATCGACGCGATCGTTCTTGTTACTCTTGACGTAGGGTTTGACGAATTGTGCGGCGATCAGTTTGACGTGATAGCCGCGTGCCTGCAGCTCACGCGCCCAGTGGTGGGCGGAGGCACACGCCTCCATGCCGATCTCGGCCCCCGCGGGGACGCGCTTGACGATGGCATCAAGCCATTTGTCGCGCTTGTACTTGCCGCGCCACTCAACCTGGTCATGACGATCGACGCCGTGAACATGAAAGACGGATTTGGCAATATCGACACCAACGCGTGAAATGCTCATGGGATGCTCTCCTCAGCCGGTTACCTCACCCTCTCAGTGTGGCGCATTGGCGCCGGGGTAGGGTGGGGAGGACTCCATCCCATTGCTTGTTGCGATCTTTACGCCCCTTGGGCGATTGGTGGTAGAGCACCATCTGAGTCGTCAATGGGTTGCTGCGCGCTACCTGAACCTCTCCAAGGGTACTGGGTATCGAGGTGGCTTGCTGAAACAATGACTCGACAGCCTGCCACGTTTCGTCGGACGCCTGATAATGGGTGGGGCTAAGCACACGCCCGACGTAATACCAGCCACGCTTCTCTACAGCGCGAAACCACGGGTTACGAAAACCGGCATCGGTCACCACGACAGGCGTTGCCTCTTCAGGCAAAAGGCGGGCAATGGCTTCCAATAGATAAGCTTCACAATAGGCACATCCATTTTTGTGATGGACCTTTTCGAAGATCGGCAATGAACGCCCGGCAAAGGGGATAGCAGCCCGCAGCAAAAATTGCTGCCCATAGTGATCAATAGGCGACCAATCCACCAGAATCAGGGGGCGTGTCATATGGCCGATCAGCAAGTGAGCCACGAGCCAATAAAACAGGGGGCGTTCCTCGTGTAAATGGTGGTTGCCCAATAGCCGATCGACGCGCTTGATGGTATGTCGAGGGGCCACAGGGCCTGGCAATGCACGCCCGAGCGCTGTTAACCCTAATCGACGATCCGTCAGCAAGGCACCCACCGTATCCAGAAGTGCCTGAAGACGTTTGGCATGTATTGAGGGGAGTGCTGATGCGAGCCAATTGTGTAAGAATCGTGGGGCCTGCATGGGTCTCCTTAGGCATATTGTTGGTTTGGCGATTAACAACATGCCGGCCCATGCAGGCTCCTTCAACGTTACCCGCTGATTTTATTGAAAATATTCGTGGGGATCCCTCAGGGCATAACCCAAATCGTGATTTTTTTCAGATAGACCCTGAGCAAGCCATTGCTGTGATGAGCATTCTCGGTAGAAGCGAGGTTACACCTGAACCCGCCTCATTCATGAGGGTGCCGATTGAGCGTTTTGGAGCCATGGGTTGCCGGCTTCAGTCTTCAGCAGTCGTATCGATGGCGTGATGACACACAGATTAATGCCCAAGTGTGGCGCTTATCTTCGTTGTTTATAACTTTCATGCATTGACCCCGGCCATCAAGGTAGCCATGTCCGCCGGCCCCCGTTGTGGCCGCCTTGTTCTTGCCTTAGTTATGATGTTATCCGCGTATTAGCTCAGCGCCGTCAGCTTCGGCAGCCCCTTCAGCAAGGTGGGCCACCATTTGTCAGCGGCGTCACCGAGGTGAACGGTGATACGTCGCGCATGTAGCGAGAGGGTGGAAGCGACCTTGAGCACCTGCTCGCGCATCCGGCTCAGGCTCCAGCCTTGGCGAGTTTGTCGCACCAGAAGACAGCGCAGGCCATGCAGAACCTGGTAAGCGTAGAGGCTCAGCAGTAGACTCACTTCGTTACGGGCCATCACGTCTTGAACGGTGGAGGCGCCACGATCCGTCGAGGAGAGATGCACGTCGAGTGCTGATTTTACCTCGCCCATGTGCGCCTCGGCACTGCCGCGCTTACGGTAAAGCGCCAGGACTTTCTCTGGGGCCAGTGGAACTTACTGAGATTGGTGACCAGGAAGAAGGCATGCAGCAACAGATCATCGGGGCGTTCCTGCACCACCAGTACCACGCGCCGTGGTGACGACCAGGAGCCGGCTTGGTATTCCAGGTCATGGCACCATTCACGAGGCTGTTCGGGTGGCCGGCCACGGGGTCGCTTGAGATAGGGCGCGGCTAGCTGCTGTAGACCCGAATGGCTACGGAGCCGGCCCAAGTATTCGATGTCACGCGCTTCCAAGGCCTCCAGTGTCGCGTTGCCTGTGAAGCCAGCGTCAATGCGCACTCGCACCTGGGCGCCGGTGCTCTCGTTGAGTCGCCGTACCAGATGCGGGACCCAGGTGTCGGCATTCTCGGCTGGGCCAGCATTGCCCTCCCGCAGCAAGCCGCCCACCATGTCGCCGGTCTCTGCCAACGACGCGACCAGCGGTGAGTAGATGCGGGCACCGTAATGACCATGAAAGGCCGAGCCGCCCTGGTGACCGTGAACCTCAATCGGTAGGCCATCGATGTCCAATGTCAGTTGATCCGGGCGTTTACCCTTCTCCAGCGAGGTCAGACGCCAGACCACCAACCGCAGCAGACCTTCGTGTACGGCATCGATGTTGTCGCTACGCCCAAGGCACGTCAGCAGCCGCGACAGCGTGGCTTGGGATGGCCGGTCCTGCGCCAATGGCGTCATCCCGCGCGCATCGCTGCAGGCCAGTTGCCAGAGCGGGTCATGGCGCAGAGTGTCGGTATCACTGAGATCAATCCAGCCCATCGCACGCTGCAGCACCAGCGTCCGCAGCTGGCTGGCCAGCGAATGGCGGATACGCAGTGGGTCGCGTGGGTCGACCAGATTATCCTCCAGCGCGTTGATCACGCCGCTGTTGTCGAGGGCTTCACGCAGCAGCAAAGCGCCGCTGTCACTGGTGGTGCGTTGACCGTCGAGCTCAACGCGGATGGACCCGTTGCAGGACGGGATCCAGGGAGATAAGATTTCACCCATAGCGAATGGCCTCTTGGAATCGTGTTCTTGCCGGAACCGTCTGATTTTATTGGAGTTTACCATTCGCTATCTTCGTTTTCAGCACTCCCTCATGAATATCCTGGGCTGAAGTTAACGCTGAATTGAGTAAAAATGTTAGCCAAGCAGAAAAAGGTTCTGGCAAGCGCATTAAGCGGCAAATATCGATTTTCTGGAAATGGGAATGGAGATAGGTGAGCAGCTAACTTTCAACGACGGTGTGTTAACTGTCGAAATAATCGACAACCGGAAAGTCAGGCTTAATGGCGAAGATATATCGTTGACATCCGCAACACGACGAGCAATAGGCACCGACAAGGTCTATAACCCTGCAGTGCACTGCACTGGTACGTGAGTGGACGTATTCTTCTCAGATATATATATATAACGAAACATATCCGTTAGAACGATAGCCAAGCCTAATATGTAGATTGAGCTACATAGGAGGTCAAGAGAATGAAGCAATAGATTGCTGCCGCAGCACTGGCAATTGCTGCACTCATCATCGTATCAGCTGCAACTGCCGCCGAAGATGACACGCGGCTATTCAAAGGCTGGCACTACGGCCAGCATATTGCCAGCTTCCCGCATAGTCAGGGCTACTATGATTGCTCCGCTGATTTCGGTACCTTACTTATCCTATTATCTAATTAATTTTAATTTAAAGGACTTTTTTTGAAATTTCCCGAAATTTTTTAGGGCTTCATCTAAAAGCAGAGTAATTCGGATCTAATCCCATAAAATTACCATTAAGAGTCATGCATTGACCATTCCAGCAATCTGGTTCAAAGTTAGCCGTATTAGGATCATCTAGATCGGCAAAATCAAGAGTAGCAATAACTTCACTGACTGTATAGCGCCCTTCCTTGTCTCCAGTAAATTTATCAAAGCCCACTATACAATGACCAGAGTTCCATTCTTCGCAGTTTACATAAGCCACTTCATAGCGCATTTCGTATAAATCGTATTGGTTGCTATAACTATTTTTTAAGCTATATTCTTTTTTTGATTCTTCTAATATTTCCTGAGTTTCTTTATGAGCTTCTTCACCTTCATTTATTACGTCAATTAACTCCATGCCATCAATACGTTCTCTAAACTGGCTAACCATATCTCTATTATTATAGAACTTGGAAAGTAACATGTTCTCGATTTCACTATAATTTGATGAATAACCACCTGAGGTATTGCTATAATATTCGTAAGAAATATTATTTCCATTTTTAACGTATATATTCATAGCTATTTTACCAACAGCCTCATTAAATAAATATACACCTCTGGAGGAGTTATGCTCACTTTGAATTTTATGAAAAGTTTCTCTAAAAGAGTCATCACTTGAGGAATCTATTTCTGTGTCGTCTGAAAATAAAGTAATTGGCCACATTATTGCTCTTCCGAAATTGTAATATATGCTCTGATATCCATAATTACCAAATTGCCAATAAAAAAACCACAAATCACTGTAATGGTTAAATAAAAAGTAATAAATTTTGATTTCATTTGTATTTCTCCGGGTTTGATTTATAACTAATAATACCAATATAAAAAAAGATAATTATGTATTTAAATTTGAACAGGCACTTGCTTACTTTATAGTTTTCAGACCATTCAAAGCATTTTTCAAGCCATAAGCACACTTCGGTGAGCTCGTAGGCCAAACGCTAAAACCGTGAATTTGTGCCATTGGGCAAAGTGTAGGACCTGTTTAGGTCAGTACTCTGCTTTTTGGCCAACTTGCGTATGACACTGTAATTTTGACACGAAAATACTGGGAGTGTGTGTAAGAAATTTGCTATGAAAATGTAAGAATATGATTACATTTACGTTCAATTTCAGGATTACCTTTCAGTCGGGTAGACCGGGCGATTGCTTGACCCGGCCTCCCAAAGAGCCAATGGAATGGAGTCCTTCCCACCTTACTCCGGCGCTAATGCGCCATACTCAGGATGTAAGTGGCGTGGCCCCGATGACCTCGCCTCATTCATGAGAGTGCCGATTGAGCGTTTTCAGAGTCTGTCAACGTAGATGTCGCGTTTAAGTCATCAGCTCTTTAACAATTGGCCGCCTTTTCCGGGTTCAGAGTGACTGATTCCGGCAAGCTGAAGTTTCGGATATCACCAGACCAGCGACGCGGGTTCTCGGCTTTCGCCGCTTCGATAATCTGTTTTCGCTGGGCCAGGATCTGATCAGCTTCGCCCGTATGGCGTTGCTGAGGTGTTACG